>CAYSFO010000046.1:0-10349 GCA_964430695.1 uncultured Muribaculaceae bacterium
TACTTTCCAAAACCCCCAAATTTTAAAATCTAAGATGTTTGTACTTGTAAGAATAAGTAGTAAGGCGCTACAAAACCAGTAACACGAGTGGTTATTATAAATATTAATTAGTGTATTTCAAGAAATTCGACAAAAGATTTCAAAACTTTTTTAAAATATGTAGTTATGAAATGAGGTTAAATATGTTAAAGAAAGTAATTCATGAGTTAGAGCCTATTTATGATGAGAATTCTAAAGTTTTAATTCTTGGTTCTATGCCAAGTGAAAAGTCTAGAAGTGTTGGTTTTTACTATGCGCATCCCCAAAATCGGTTTTGGAGCACTTTAGAGAGTGTTTTTGATACAAAAATAGAGAATAAAGTAGAGTTTTTAAAGAAGAATCATATTGCTTTATGGGATGTCTTAGCATCTTGTTCTATCAATGGCTCTAGTGATGCAAGTATTAAAAATGTAGTTCCTAATGATTTAGAAAGAATTATTCGGGAGAGTAAAATAAAAGCTATTTTTACAACAGGGAAGACGGCTCATAAGTATTATATAAAATATTTTGAAAATAAAATAAAAATACCTGTGATTAATTTACCAAGTACTTCTCCAGCAAATTGTAGAGTAAAGAAGGAAGAATTAATAGAAGAATATTCTAAAATTAGAGAGTATTTATAACGAACGTTCTAGTTCTTTTTTTCTTTCTTTGGTATAATACATAAAAGGTGAAGCTTATGTTTGTAGAAGTACTCTTAGAATTAAAAAATAAACAAACAGATCAAACATATACATATCAAGTTCCAGCTGTTTTACAAGAGAAAATAGAAGTTGGAAAAAGAGTAAAAGTTTTATTTAACAAGCGTCCTTTAGAAGGCTTTGTTTTAAGTATTTCTAAAGTTTGTGAGAAAGATTTTGAAATTTTAGAAATTAAAGATGTTGTGGATGAAGATATTGTTTTAAATGAAGAACTATTACAAATTGGAAAATATATTAAAGAAACGTATCTTTGTAGTTTATCTAGTGCGTATGCTACTATGCTTCCTAAAGCTTTAAAGGCTTCTAATAAAACAGAAATTCCTAAGAAGTATCAAACCAATTTAATTTTAAATATAAACTATGAAGAAGCTTTACAAAAGGCAAGTAGTAATCGTCAAAAAGAAATTATTTATTTTATTTATGATAATCCTGTTGTTTCGAAAAAAGAAGCAAATCTTATTTCTACTTCTAGTGTAAAAACGCTACTTGAAAAAAACATTATTCGAGAAGAGAAAGAAGAAACTTATCGTTTAAATACGATTGGTATTCTAGAGGACCAAAAAAAAGAATTAAATAGGGAACAAAAAAGTGTTTATCAAGAAATAATCAAAAACTTAAATCAAAATCAAAAATTCTTATTACATGGCGTAACGGGCAGTGGAAAGACCGAAGTTTATATGCAAGTGATTGAAAAAGTTTTGGAAACGAAAAAAACAGCAATTGTTTTAGTGCCAGAAATTAGTTTAACACCCCAATTTGTAAATATTTTTAAAGCTCGTTTTGCTGATCAAGTAGCTGTTTTACATAGTGCTTTATCGGATGGAGAAAGATATGACGAATGGAGAAAGATTGCTCGAGGAGAAGTAAGTATCGTTGTTGGGGCTCGTAGTGCTGTTTTTGCTCCTCTTAAGAATTTAGGAATCATTATTGTGGATGAGGAACATTCCGAATCTTATAAACAAGAGAATAATCCAAGATATCATGCGATTGATGTCGCTGAATACCGTTGTAGTTTAAATCATATTCCGATTGTTTTAGGAAGTGCAACACCAACCCTTGAAAGAATGGCTAGGGCGAGCAAAAATTTATATCAACTATTAAAGTTAAATCATCGGGTAAATGAATCTCCTTTGCCAACTTGTACCATTGTTGATATGGCAAATGAAATGAAAAAAGGAAATTTTGTTTTAAGTGATGCCTTAAAAGTAGAAATAGAAAGTGCTGTTAGTCGAGGAGAGCAAATTATACTTTTATTAAATAGAAGAGGGTATTCCACAACCATTACTTGTAGTAATTGTGGTTTTACGTATAAATGTCCTCATTGTGATATTACCTTAACGTATCATAAGACCAAAAATAATTTACGTTGTCATTATTGTGGTTATACGATACTAAAAAAAGAAACGTGTCCTAATTGTAAAACAGATCTTAATTTTTATGGGTTAGGGACGGAAAAATTAGAAGCGATTTTAAAAGAGGAATTTCAAGATTTACGCATACTTAGAATGGATGCAGATACAACTAGAAAGAAAAATAGTTATGAAGCAATTATTGATCAATTTAAAAGTGGTGCATATGACATATTACTTGGAACGCAAATGATAAGTAAAGGACTTGATTTTCCTAAAGTATCTGTGGTCGGAATTATTAATGCCGATTTGACATTAAATATACCTGATTTCCGAAGTGGAGAAAGAACGTTTGCTTTGCTTTATCAAGCAGCAGGTAGAGCAGGAAGGAAAGATACACTTGGAAATGTGATTATTCAAACCTTTAATCCTACTAATTTTATTTTAAAGTGTGTGAGTGAGCAAGATTATGAAAAATTTTATCATTATGAAATGAATATTCGTAAAAAGTTGAAATATCCACCATATTATTATTTAGTTAGTTTAAAAGTTACCAGTAAAGAGTATGAATTATGTAGTAAAGAAGCAACGAAAGTAGCTAGTTATCTTAAGAAAGATCTTCAGGAAACTTCTATTGTTTTGGGACCAACAACTGCAAATGTTTTTAAAGTAAATAATATTTATAGATTTCAGATTGTAATTAAATATCGTTTTGATAAACATTTAATTCCTACTTTAAAAGAATTAGATAAGCTATTTGTTTTAAATAATAAAGTGAATTTGGAAATTGATATGCATCCTACGAAAATATAAAAAATTTGCATTTTTGTATGTTTTATGTATATAATATGAATAGGACAAATAAAAAAGAGACACTTGTCGGTGTTCTCAGTCCATTATTTTTGCTTTTGAACACCCAAGTTGGGTGTTCTTTTCGTTAATTCTTGTTGTTGTCTATGTGGGATATAATCACTAGTATTACAACAAGAATAACTAGATATTCCATGTTCCTCCAGAATAAAATCTTTTTGTTTTTGCATGGACATCACCTCGCTTTCAAGTATAACAATTTTTGTAGATATAAATGAACCGAGGAAAAACACCAACTATGTGCCTCTTAAATATATTGTATAGGAATACTAAGTGGAAATCAACAGGAAAAGGTTGGTTATTGTAATATTTTGCAAGTGAAATTTGACAAAACTTCTAAAAAATGTTAATATAATGTCAATTTTAAAGAGGGGGAATTTAATATGTCAATAAAAGATAAACGTTCTTCACACATGAGTGAAGAAAAAAAGAAAAAATTAACCATGGTTGCAGCCCTTGCACTGGGAACAGCATTAGTTTTTGGGACAGCCATGGGTATAGAACAAAACCAAGTGAAAATGCAAGAAGTAGAATCTGAATATAATGAAGTATATGATATAATTGCAAAAGTTATCCAAGAGGAATCCTCTAAGGAAACAAATGCAGAAGAAACTTTAGCAATTGCTAGCACTCTTCTAGAGCGAGAGGAAGGGGACTATAAAGTAGTTCAAGATGCGAATGCAGAATACCATGTTACAGAAGAACTAAAACAAGTTTTATTTGAAACAACAGACGAGAAAACGAAATCTCTTTATATGTATCTTGAAAGTACAGCAGAAAATCAAAAAGTATATAGAAGTTTAACAGAACCAGAAATTAGTTTAATTGCAACAACGGATATTTATAATAAAGTCACATATCAATTACATAGAGGAAACTATGCTTCAGAAGCAAAAAATAAAGAATTTTCAGACTCGAAAGTAATGAATGTTATCACTATTCTTGGCCCAAAAACATACTCTTATGCAAGAGCTATGAAAATGGAAGCAGATCTAGATGAAACTAATAACTATAAGGAAATTGATAGGCTTGAATATCAAGAAAATGGAAATGTATCTATACGTATGGTGGAATATTTTAAGACAGAGAATAACAGAATGTATTATAAAAGTGTTACTGCTCCAGAAGTTATTGTTTCTGAATTAAAAAATGAACAAGGATATTTTAATGGTTATGAAATCGTAGTAGATGGTAAAAAAATAGATGCTAAAATTGTCAGTATGGCCGCATTAATAGGTGGTCCAAAAGAATTGACACCTGAATTTGCGGAAGCTATGGAAAAAGATTATGCGGAAAATTATGATAAATATCATCAACCTACGGTAGAGGATTATAATAGATTTACTTATTCAAACGTATATGAAATGACTTGGAAAATGAACGACAAAATAGTTACTAAGTTAATGTATTTCACAACAAATGGAAAAGAAAATTTCTATAACTCTATCACAGATTCAGATGGTATAATTATTGAAACATTAGATGAAAATGGCAATACGATAGCTTACTATTCAGCACAAACTGTATTTATGAAAGAACGTTCTAAGTTAGACGTAATTCATATTAAAAAATATGCAGGAAAAGATATGACATTTGAAGAAGCTGTAGATTACGAAGCGGAACTAAATGAAAGAAATCAAAAAAACGAATTAGAAAACAATATGACCAGTACCGAAGAATCTATAGCAGAGGATGCGTCAAATCAAACAGTAGAATCATTAAATTATATTAAAATAGGTTCTGCAGTAGATTTAGAAGCAAATGCCAAAATTTATACAACTTCTAACGATATGGCAAATGAAACGAATGCAAAAAATTCATACTATGGATCAAACACACAAATTGGTAGAACCGTAGAAGGGGTAGTTCTATCAAAAGATGGTGCTGTTGTTATAGCTCATAATGATGATGAAATTTTAGATTATTCACTTGCTGGTTATGAATTAGAAGGGTATAGTATAGACAATAACTATTCTTTTGACAAAGATGGAAATTACATAGCTAGTGAAGGTTGGGTAACTGCTGATGATGCGGTTGTTGTAGATTATAATAGCACAAGAAATCGTTAAATATGATATATAAAAGAAAATAATGACATTTTCTTTTTTTTTCTGTAAAATGTAGTTAGGTGAACAATATGAAAAACTTAAAAGTAATATTTATGGGAACACCTGATTTTGCGGTTCCTATATTACAGAAGTTAGTCGAAAATACAAATGTTGTTTTAGTTATAACACAACCAGATAAGTGTGTAGGAAGAAAGCAGATTTTAACACCAACACCTGTGAAAGTAGAATCAGAAAAGAATCATATTCCTGTTTTCCAACCTAGTAAAATAAAAGAAGAATATGCGAGTGTTTTAAATACAGAAGCAGATATTATCATTACTTGTGCTTATGGTCAAATTATTCCTAAATGTATTTTAGACTATCCACGTCTTGGTTGTATAAATGTTCATGCATCCTTACTTCCTAAATATCGTGGAGGAGCACCTATTCATCATTGTTTAATCAATGGGGATAAAGAGACGGGTGTTACTATTATGTATATGGATGAAAAAATGGATAGTGGAGATATTATTTCACAAATAGTTTATAAAATTGAAAAAGAAGACAATGTTGGTACATTGCATGATAAATTATCTGTTTTAGGAGCCGATTTACTAATAGATACTTTACCAAGTATAATGAATGGAACCAATGAAAGAATAAAACAAGACGAAGAAAAAGTAACGTTTTCTTACATAATAAAAAGAGAAGATGAATGCCTTGACTTTTCTAAGGCAGGCGTAGAAATTATTAATAAAATTCGAGGGCTTTATCCATGGCCTCTTGCTAACTTTAAATTGAATACAAATGAAATAAAGGTTTTAGAAGCTTCCTTTTTGCCTAAAAATAATAACAAAGAAACAGGTTTACTCATAGAAATAGATAAAAATCATTTGGGAATTACTTGTAAAGATGGTATTATTTACTTAGAAAAGATAAAACCATTTGGCAAGAAAGAAATGGCAATCAAAGATTATTTGAATGGAATAAAGAAAGAAGAGTTATTGAATAAAAAAGTGGATTAGGTGATATTATGGATAAAGAAAGTTTTAAAAAATATTGGGAAAATCCAAGATGGCATTCTCTAATTGTTCTCATTTTTTGGATTCTGGGGCTAGGTATTTTAATGGGTATAGTTACTGCTATAAATTCGTTTGTTAGTCCAGAGGAAAAAACAATCGTAGAAAACAAGGAACTAGAAGAACAAGAAGAATATACCTATATAGATAAATGGAATGATTTATTAAACGGGGATTACCAATTTATTTATACGATTCGTAATGAAAATGAAACAATAAAATATGAAGGTACTGTAAGTAATAGTGTTGTTTCTGGGTATAGAGAACGAAATGACGGCATTATAAAATATGAAATTGAAAATGATATTGCTTATACCATTTTAGTAGAAGATAGAATAGTAATCGATCATTTATATGAAAATGTTAATTCTAATTTTTTAAATCTTTCTTATTTATATAATGTGACGGTAAATACTCCTGAAAACATTTTAGATGCTATCGAAGAAAATGAAATAACTTCTTATGAATATTCTTTCCTAGAGAATGAAGAAGAAGTGAAAATTACTGTCATTGAAGATGTTAATCAAATAAAAAATATAATGGTGCAAAGTGGAAATACCATTTATGAATTAGAATATATTGTTGGAAAAATGGAATAGAATTTTAAAAATCATGAATTAGGGCTTGACAAAATTAAAAAAAATGATATTGTATTAGCTAATAAAAAAGGGGATTGGTTGAAATGAAATATTCCAAAAAGACGAGAAAATATACAAATATTTTTAAGAGTGCTATTATTCGTATTGCTTTAATTAGTCTTTTGGCTACACAGTTAATTTTAGATCATGATGTTACTGCTGAAAGTAATGTAGAAAATGTTGTAAAAGAAAATATTGATAATGTAGATACAATAGATAATGTAGAAGAATCTCTTGAAGTTCAAACACAAGAAGAAAATGAAGAAAAAAAAGAAGATAAAGTAGAAGAAGAAAAAAAACTACTAAAAAGTATAGTTGATATTCCTGTTGTTATAGCTATATCAGATGTGAATATTCGTGCTAGTATTAAGGGAGAAATTGTGGGTGTTTTGTTAGCAGGGCAACATTTAGAAATAGTAGAAAAAGTGAACGATGCATATTATAAAGTATTGTATTATGGACAAGAAGCGTATGTTTCATCCAAATACGTTACCCCTGCTACTATTTTAGATATTAATAATCATTTTACAAAGACATTTTATACTTTAGAAGAAAAGCAAATTTTTATTCCAAGTGATATAAGTGAATCTGGAGAAGACGAAAATAAAACACTTGAAAAATATGAATTTTTAAAAGTATATGGAGAAGTAGGTAATCGTTATTTTGTTCAAACAAGTAATTATATAGGCTATGTATCCAAAGACAATTTAGAGGAATTAAAAGGAACTTTTCTTGTTGTGGATCGAAGTGATCAAAATGCAAAAATATATGAAAATAATGAAGTGATATTAGATTGCCCTGTTACTATTGAACATAAAAACACATCCGCTAGAGTAGGTGCTTTTGAAATCTATAATATTACTCCTGATAGCTATCTTGTTTTTGAAAATAATGGTGATACAACATGGATAAATATGCGTAATGATGATGTAGCGGTTGCTAAGGAACATGTTAGAAAAAGAACGAGAGCGATAATACAAGAATAACTTTTTCTTAGATATAAATACCTTAAAGTGGTATTTTTTTCTTTTTTTAAAACTATGGTATAATAAAATGGGTGAAGATATGAACAATATTTATGGCTGTACAAGAGAATCTTTGGAACAATATTTTTTAAATATTGGGGAAAAAAAGTTTAAAGCTTTACAAGTTTTTGAATGGCTGTATGAACATAAAGAGAGTAATGTAGATCATTGGAGTAATATAAAAAAAGAAATAAGAGAAAAGATAAAAAATGATTATTCGTTTGATATGCCTAAAATTGTTCGTTGTGAAAGAGACACATTAACTCGTAAATATTTATTTGAACTTGAGGATTCTAATTATATAGAAGCGGTTGTGATGTACCATGATTATGGCATTAGTTTATGTGTTTCTAGTCAAGTAGGTTGTAATATGGGCTGCGCTTTTTGCGAAAGCGGAAGACTTAAAAAGGTGCGTAATTTAGAAACGTATGAAATGGTAAGTCAAATTTTATTGATTGAAGAAGATATTGGTGAACGTATTTCTAGTGTTGTTATTATGGGGATAGGAGAGCCTTTGGATAACTATGATAACGTTTTAGCTTTTATTCGAATTATTAATGACCCCAAAGGTCTTGCTTTAGGCATTCGTCATATTACTTTATCCACAAGTGGTTTAGTCCCTAAAATTTACGATTTAATGGAAGAAAATATCCAAATCAATCTAGCGATTTCTCTCCATGCTCCAAATGATACGATTCGAAATCAAATCATGAAAGTAAATAAAGTGTATAGTATTAGTCAACTAATTGATGCAATTAAGGACTATATTGCACATACTAATAGACGAGTAACCATAGAATATGTTATGCTTAAAGGGATAAATGATAGTGAAGAACATGCTTTAGAACTTGCAAATTTATTACGTGGGATGAACATTTATGTGAATCTAATTCCATATAATGAAACAAACCATATGGAATTTAAAAAGAGTGATGCCAAAACAATTAGTCAGTTTTGTGCTACTTTAAAAAGTAAAGGAATGAATGTCACTGTCAGAAAAGAATTTGGAAGTAAAATATCTGCTGCCTGTGGACAGTTAAGAAGCAAAGAGGTGGAAAAATGAAATCATTTTATTTAACCGATGCTGGACGTGTACGAAGTCATAATGAAGATAGTGTGACGATTTTAAAAAACGCCAGTAATGAATATCTTTTAATGGTTGCTGATGGAATGGGTGGACATCGTGCTGGGGAAGTTGCATCAAGCCTTGCAGTAACCCATTTAGGAAAAAGATTTAGTAAAATCGCTTCTATAGGTTCCAAATTAGATGCCGTCAATTGGCTAAATGATAATGCTAACGAAATTAATAATGAAATTATAGATTATGCTAAGGAGAATCCTGATGCTACTGGTCTTGGGACAACTTTAGTTCTTGCTGTTCTTACGAAGGATTATTTGATTTTTGGAAATATTGGAGATTCTACAGGATTTGTTTTAAAAAATGGTCACTTACATCAAGTAACAAAACCACATTCTTTAGTCAATCTTTTAGTAGAAGCAGGGCAACTAACGGAAGAAGAAGCTAAATATCATCCAAAGAAAAATGTTTTAATGAAAGCTCTTGGAGCGATGGAAAAAGTGGAACTTGATATTTTTGATGTTGATTTATCCAGTGAAGCCATTCTTTTATGTAGTGATGGACTTACCAATATGTTAACCGAAGATCAAATTGAAAAAGTTTTAAATGATGATACTTTAGAAATTGAAGAAAAAATAATAAAATTAATTCGAAAATGTAATGCTAGGGGAGGACAAGACAATATATCAATCGCTTATTTAGTCATAAAAGAAAGTGGTGAAGAAGAATGATAATGAAGGGGCAAAAGATTAGTGACCGTTACCAAATTATAAAAAGTATCGGAGAAGGCGGAATGGCAAATGTTTATCTTGCTTATGACACCATTTTAGACCGTAATGTTGCTGTAAAACTATTACGTGGAGATCTAGCAAGTGATGAAAAATTTGTCCATCGTTTTCAAAGGGAAGCCTTATCTGCTAGTAGTTTAAATCACCCAAATATCGTTGAAGTTTATGATGTAGGAGAAGACAATGGTTCCTACTATATCGTAATGGAATACATTGAAGGTAGACACTTAAAAGATTTAATCAAAAAAAGAGGAAAACTAACCACCAGCGAAGTGGTAGATATTATGATGCAAATTACTGATGGAATGAGTATTGCACACGATGCTTACATTATTCACCGGGATATCAAACCACAAAACATTATGATTCTAGAAAATGGTTTAGTAAAAATTACGGACTTTGGAATAGCAATGGCCATGAATGCGACCCAGTTAACACAAACCAATTCCGTGATGGGAAGTGTTCATTATATTCCACCCGAACAAGCAAGTGGAAAAGGTTCAAGTTTACAAAGCGATATTTATTCCATGGGAATTGTTATGTATGAGCTCTTAACAGGAAAACTTCCATTCAAAGGAGACAATGCTGTAGAAATTGCCTTAAAACATTTAAAAGAACCCATACCAAATATTAAAGACGAACTACCAACATTACCACAGAGTATTGCAAATATCATATCGGAAAGCATTATGAAGGTTATCAATTCTACACCGAGAGCGGACGGCTTTTTTATG
>CAYSFO010000047.1:0-10154 GCA_964430695.1 uncultured Muribaculaceae bacterium
CATATGTCTGAATTAACAACTTATAAAGGAGTTATGATTTCTAAAGCAAATGCAACAAAAGATATGTTTAAAATTGATTTATTAAATATGTTACAAGATAAGTAAAATTAAAAACTTATCTTTTTTTTTGGTAATTATAAATTGTAATTGAAAAATTAGAAATTCTTTGTTATGATTAAGTAGTAATAATAATAGACGGAAAGAGGATAGATATGGCATTTAATAAGTTGAAAAAAATATTTACTGATGAAGAAGAAGATAATTTAATGGGTACGGAAGATGAATATTATGCAGTAAGTGAAAATGAGGCGTTAAAAGAAGCAGATAAAGTTGGGAATAAAATGATTTTAATGGAGCCACGTGCGTATTCAGAAAGTCAACAAATTGCAGATCACTTAAAAAATAGAAATAGTGTTGTTGTTAATTTAAAAAGAGTAACAAGTGCACAAGCAAAAAGAATTATTGATTTCTTGAGCGGTTGTATTTATTCCATTGGTGGAAAAATGCAAAAAATTGGGGTAGGTATTTATTTATGTACACCAAAAAATGTTAATATTCAAGGAAAAATTTCTGAAGATACAGAAAAGACAAAAAAAGAAGAAGAATCAGAAATTGAATGGTAGTGGGTAGCTTGTAGAAATGGATTTGAGGTGAGGTATGAAAAAGTTTAGCAATCGTTTTAATGGGTATGATAAACAAGAAGTAAATAGGTTTGTTGCTACAGTAACGAAAGAATATGAAAATATGTTGAATAAATTAAAAGCACAAGATGTAGAGATAGAAAAGCTAAAAGCAAATTTAGAAAAATACCAAAACATTGAAGAAACCTTAAATAAAACGATATTAATTGCGGAAGATACCTCAAATCAAATGAAACGTATGGCTCGCGAAGAGGGAAAAACTATTGTTGATGAAGCAAAGAGAAATGGTTCAAAAATAATAAATGATGCTTTAATTAAAGCTAATGAAATAGAAAAAGAAGCCGAAGAATTACGTAGACGTGTTATTCAGTTTAAAAGAAAATTTAAACAAGCAATTGAAACCGAAATAGAAATGATAGATGAAATAGCAGAAGATTATTAATGCTATTTTTTCTAGTTACAAATCTTTTTTGTTTTTAATAAATTCTTTGAGCATTTTAGTAAGTGCTCTTTTTTCAATTCGAGAAACATAACTTCTAGAAATATTTAATTCTTTTGCAATTTCTTTTTGGGTCTTTTCTTTTTGATTTAATAACCCATATCTTTTTATAATAATTTCTTTTTCTCGATCATTTAATAAATTTAAATAATTATTTAAAAGTTTGATATTGTCTTTGGTATGGACAAGTTCGGCAAAGTCCGTAGTATTATCTTTTAAAACATCAATTAAATTAATCTCATTTCCGTCTTTATCGTATCCGATGGAGTCATTTAGTGATACATCATTTCCTCTTTTTTTATTGCTTCGAAAATACATTAATATTTCATTTTCAATGCAACGAGCAGCATAGGTAGTAATTTTTGTTTTTTTCGTATCGTTATAGGAATCAATTCCTTTGATTAAGCCAATCGTTCCAATACTAATTAAATCGTCTTGGCTGATATTTTTATTTTCAAATTTTTTGACAATATGGGCTACTAATCTTAAATTTCTTTCAATTAATATATTTCTAGCTTCTTTGTCTTTGTTTTGCATCCTTTCAATCATAATACTTTCTTCTTCTTCACTTAGGGGAGAAGGGAAAACATTATTAGAATAGCTTCCCGTAAAGAAAAGCATATCTTTAAGAATATTGATAATATTAAAAAACATCTTTACACTCCTTTAGTAAAAGTATATTAGAAATATTTTATTTTATTTCTTTATTTACTTTTATATTTATTTATAGTATGATAAACAGCATTAAAGGGAGAGTTTAGATGACTGCAGAAGAATTGAATAAAGTCTTAGTAAAAATAGCTAAAGGTACGCCATTAGAAGAAATTTCTGAAATATATTCCATTTCAACTTCCATTTTAGAAGAATGGAAAATTCTGTATCAGGGTACTATTGAAAATATTAAAGCGTCTTTGCAAGTTCGTGAGTTTATTAGAGAAAATAAATTAGAAGAGGCTTTAGCTATTTGTACTTTGGAAAGATTTTCAGACGTAGAGGTTATTCAGTCACAAAGGGCTGTCATTTTAAATAAACTTGAAAGACCAAAAGAAGCTTTAAATATATGTAATAATCCTCGTTTTAAAAGTAATCCTTATTTTCAAATCATCCTATATTCTATTTTGTATAATGATATGTTAAGAAAATATCCTCTTTTAGAATTTGATAAAGTTTTAGCAATTTGTGATGATCCGTTATTTCAAAAAAATGCTTCTATTCAATCGCAAAAGATTACTATTTTGATAAAACAAAAGAAATATGATAAAGCCTTGATTATTTGTAATAAACCATTTTTTCGAAAAAATGCTATCATTCAATCGCAAAAGGTTACTATTTTGATAATACGAAGACAATATGACGAGGCCCTAGTGATTTGTAATAACTCGTTATTTGCAGAAAATGGCCAAATACAATCACAAAAGATCACTATTTTGATAAGGCAAAAAAGATATAATGAAGCTTTAGTTATTTGTAATAATCCATTATTTCAAAAAGATGGTTCTATTCAATCGCAAAAGGTGACGATTTTAATAAAACAAGAAAAATATGAAGAAGCCTTAGTTATTTGTAATAATCCATTGTTTGCTGAATATGATTCTATTCAATCGCAAAAGGTTACCATTTTAAGAAAACAGAAAAAATATGACGAAGCCTTAGTTATTTGTAATAATCCGTTATTTGCAGAAAGTGTTATCATTCAAATTCAAAAGAAGAATATTTTAGATAAAAATCCAGATTTGAAAGATACCCTTTTGGCAGAAGATGTGGAGCAAATGATGACTGATGAAATATCAGGTAGCATTGCATTTTCGTTATTAAATAATATAAAAAACAGAAGTATATCTCTTGTCACTATTCATGAAAGTTCTGTTTCTTCTTTGGAAAAGATTATTTTAACCGTTTCTTTTTATGAAATGGAAGAATATTCTCCTAAAATGATTTTAAATTATATAAAAAGTCAAATTAATGAATGTAAAGACAATCAAGAAGCTTTACAGATATTAAATCAACTTAAGATTAGAATGCTTCAAAGGGGTAGATTTTTTGATATAGTATTTTATCAAAAATTGCTTTTATGTAATATAAATATTCAAGAAGAGTTGCTTTCGGTTAGAAATAATTTAGAGAATCTTAGAGATGATAATCTAGAAAGTGATCCAAAGAGGTAATTAAGGAGAATATGTATGGTTTATAATGAAGAATTTATTAACAAAGTTTTAGTTAAATTGGCTAAAGGTATAAGTGTTATAGAAATATCCAAAGAACTTGAAATTTCTACTTCAACAATTTATAGATGGAAAAAATCATATCAAGAAGAAATAGAAACTATTCAGTCCTCTTTAGAAATTAGAAATTTGATAAAACAAAAAAGATATAATGAAGCTTTAGTTATTTGTGATAACCCATTGTTTGCGGAAGATGGTCTAATTCAATCGCAAAAAATTACTATTTTGATAAAACAAAAAAGAAATGATGAAGCCTTAGCTATTTGTAATAACCCATTGTTTGCGAAAGATGGTTCCATTCAATCTCAAAAAATCACTATTCTGGCAAAGCAAAAAAGATATAATGAAGCTTTAGCTATTTGTGATAACCCATTGTTTGAAACATACGGATCAATTCAATCGCAAAAAATAACTATTTTGATAAAACAAAAAAGAAATGATGAGGCTTTAGCTATTTGTGATAACCCATTGTTTGAAACATATGTTCCAATTCAATCGCAAAAAATAACTATTCTCACGAAGCAAGAAAAATATGAAGAAGCTTTAGCTATTTGTGATAATCCATTGTTTGAAACATATGTTCCAATTCAATCGCAAAAAATAACTATTTTGATAAGAGAAGAAAGATATGAAGAAGCTTTAGCTATTTGTAATAACCCATTGTTTGTGGAAGAGGGGTCTATTCAATCCCAAAAAATAACTATACTCACAAAGCAAAAAAGAAATGATGAGGCCTTAGCTATTTGTAATAACCCATTGTTTGTGGAAGATGGTCTAATTCAATCTCAAAAAATTACTATTTTCACAAAGCAAGAAAGATATGAAGAAGCTTTAGCTATTTGTGATAATCCATTGTTTGAAACATATGTTCCAATTCAATCGCAAAAAATAACTATTTTGATAAGAGAGGAAAGATATGAAGAAGCTTTAGCTATTTGTGATAATCCATTGTTTGTGGAAGATGATCCAATTCAATCGCAAAAGATTACTATTTTGATAAAACAAAAAAGAAATGAAGAAGCCCTAGCTATTTGTGATAACCCATTGTTTGCAGAAAATAGTTCCATTCAATCCCAAAAAATTACTATTCTGATAAGAGAAGAAAGATATGATGAAGCTTTAGCTATCTGTGATAACCCATTATTTAGAACAGAAGCTTTGATTCAAAAGCAAAAAGCAATTATTTTAAATTTAAAAATAAAAAGAAAAAAAGAAAGTTATTTTATAATAGAAGATTCATATGAATCTAGAAAAATATCAAATAGTAGAGCTTTATTTATTTTAGATAGTATTAAAAATGGAAGTATATCTCTTTTTGATATTAATGAAAGTTCTATTGCTTTTTGGGAAAAGATTATCTTAACAGTTGCTTTTTATGAAATGGGAAAGTATTCTCCTAAAACGATTTTAAATTATATAAAAAGTCAAATTAATGAAAATAGAGCTAATCAAGAAGTATTACAAATATTAAACCAACTTAAGATTAGAATGCTTCAAAGGGGCAGATTTTTTGATATAGTATTTTATCAAAAATTGCTTTTATGTAATATAAATATTCAAGAAGAAAGAGATAATTTAGAGAATCTTAGAAATAGTGAGGCAGAAAATGTTCCAAAGGTATAACATGTTTTATATCTTTTTCTTTTGTTTAGATTTTATGATATACTTAATACATAAGGGTGATAAGAATGGAGAAGTTTATTCCAGATATGTATAAAAAAAGTATTTATGATATTGATTATAAAGCATTAAAAACACGAGGAATAAAATGTATCCTTTTTGATTTAGATAATACAATTGCTCCCCTTACTATTCCTATTCCTGATAAGAGTACAAAAGATTTATTTGCTGATATAGAGCTTTTAGGATTTAAAGTCATTATTTTATCAAATTCAAAAAAGTCGCGTGTTGAACCTTTTAAAGAAAAATTAAACGTAGATTCTAGTTACCATAGTCGAAAACCATTTAAAAAGAAATATAAAAAAGTTTTACAAATTTATAATTTTAGCGATAATGAAGTAGCTTGTGTAGGAGATCAATTGCTTACCGATGTTTTAGGTGCCAATCGAATGGGTTTTTTAAGTATTCTCATTAATCCGATTAGTCATGTAGATTTAATAGGTACAAAAATTAATCGAATCTTTGAAAGAAGAATATTTAAAATATTAGAGAGTCGAGGTTTATTTAAAGTTGGTGAATACTATGAATAAATGTATGGGATGTGGAGCTATTTTACAAACAAAAGATAAAAATAGTCTTGGATTTATTCCAAAAGAAAAATATAAAGAGGGTAAGTTATGTGAACGATGTTTTCGTATTCTTCATTACAACGATTTAAAAGTTGTTGATTTGCCTGCTAAAGACATTATTGAAATAGTAAATCAATCTAAAACTTATGCTTTTTTTCTAGTGGATTTGTTAAATATTAATTCAGAAGTCATTGAAAATTATAAAAAAATAAAAATTCCTAAAAGTTTAATTGTTAGTAAAATTGATTTTATTCCAAAATATATCAATAAAGAACATATTAAAGATTGGTTAAAAGAAGAATATGGAATTGAAGAAAATATTATTTTTTTAAGTGCTGTAAAAAATGTAAATATAGGAAAAATTGTGCAAACATTAAAAAATGAAAATAAAAAAACTGGGTATTTGCTTGGGTTTACGAATTCAGGAAAAAGTACTTTAGTCAATAAGCTAAAAGAAAATAATCTTGTTACAACGAGTGTAGTACCAAATACAACCGTTGATTTTATTGAAATTCAATTAGAAGAGGGAATTCGTTTAATAGATACGCCAGGGCTACAATATCAAGAAACAATTTATAAAAAGGACGATATTTTCTTTATTAAAAAGATAAATCCGAAAAGTTTTTTAAAGCCGATGACGTTTCAGTTAAAAAAAGGAGCTAGTATTATAATTGAAGATGTTCTGCGTTTGGAGAATAAAAGTGATAAATGTAATTTAACCATTTATATGAGTAACTTATTGGATTTTAAAAAAGTTTATGAAAAGAATTCTTTTTTGAAAAATGGAAAATGTAAAAATTTACAAATGCAAAGAAATGAAGATATTGTGATTAAAGGACTTGGGTTTATAAATATAAAAAGCAATGCTGAAGTTTCTTTATATATGGAAAATCTTGATTTGGTTGAAACGAGAAAGTCTTTTTTTGAAAGGTGGTAGGTTATGAGTAAGATTCAGGTGATGAGTGAAGGATTAGCGAATAAAATTGCGGCAGGAGAAGTCGTAGAAAAGATAAGTAGTGTCGTAAAAGAACTTTGTGAAAATAGTTTGGATGCACATGCTAAAAATATTGTTGTTTCGTTAATTGATGGTGGATTAAAGTCAATACAAGTTTTAGATGATGGCGATGGAATGGACAAGGAAGATGCCAAACTTGCTTTCATGCGTCATGCCACAAGTAAGTTATTACGCGATGATGATTTGTTTTTTATTGATACTTTGGGGTTTCGAGGAGAAGCTCTTCCTTCAATTGCCAGTGTTAGTAAAGTTGTGTTAAAAACTTGTAATGGAGATATTGGAACACTCCTTGAAATTAAGGGCGGAAAAATAGTGAAAAACGAAGATGCAGATGCAAGAAAAGGAACAAATATAACTGTTACAGATTTGTTTTATAATACACCAGCACGTTTGAAATACTTGAAAACCGAGGCCTCTGAACTTGCGAGTTGCGTTTCTTTAATTGAAAGATTAGCCCTTTCTCATGATGTTGTTTCGTTTACTCTAACAAATAATGAACGTGTACTTGTTAAAACAAGTGGTAGTGGAAATTTACATAAATGTATTCATGAAATATACGGTTTAAATGTTTCTAGTAAGATGTTAGAAGTTAGAGCCAGTAATGATGATTTTGATTTGTATGGCTATGTTTGTAAACCAGAGATTTTGAAATCGAATCGTAATCATTTTATTACCATGGTTAATGATCGAGTGGTTAAGAATTATGATATGAATCGTGCGATTAATGATGCCTATTATACGTATAAACCAGATACAAAGTTTCCCATTGTAGTATTAAAAATAAATACAGATCCTACTTTAATTGATGTAAATATTCATCCAACAAAACAAGATATTAAATTATCAAAAGTGAGTGAATTGTATGATCTAATTTATACAAATATTAAAGATGTTTTATATAAAAGTTTATTGATTCCCGATGCAATAAAAAAACCAGAATACAATGAAATTAAAGATCACTATGTAGAAAATTTTGTGAAAGAAGTAGAAAAAGAAACTGATGAATATAAAGAGAGTAGACAAACGACGTTGGATTTAAGTTATGAGGAAGA
Source organism: uncultured Muribaculaceae bacterium (assembly GCA_964430695.1). Classification (GTDB taxonomy): domain Bacteria; phylum Bacillota_I; class Bacilli_A; order RF39; family UBA660; genus MGBC108787. Next base: position 7,679 of record CAYSFO010000047.1, read on the forward strand.
AAAGACAGAACCTGTTGTTATTAATGAAGAATTAAAAAAACTAGTTTTATATCCGGTTGGGGTTGCATTAGGCACTTATATCATTGCCCAAAATGAAGAAGGTGTCTATCTAATCGATCAACATGCGGCGCAGGAAAGAGTTAATTATGAAAAGTATTTAAAGGCATTAAAAGAAAAAGATATAACAACGACTGGTCTTTTATTTCCAATTACCATTGAATTATCTGGAAGTGAATTTTTAATCGTAAAAAATAATATGGATGTATTATTAAATATGGGATTTAAGGTAGAAGAATTTGGTGTAAATACGTTTGTGTTTAAAGAACATCCTACTTGGTTAAAAACTGGTTATGAAGAAGAATCTATTCATAAAATCGTTGATATTTTAATAGGAAACAATGGACAGTTTGATCCGATAAAGTTTAATGAACATATTGCTATTACTTTAGCTTGTAAAATGAGTATTAAAGCCAATATGCGAATTAGTATGGAAGCGGTAGAAGAGTTATTGCAAGAATTAGTCCTTTGTGATAATCCTTATAATTGCCCACATGGTAGGCCAACGATTATAAAGTTTTCGATTTATGATTTAGAAAGAATGTTTAAAAGAGTAATGAATTAATTTTGAACATATAAAGAACTTTTGAAAAAGTAGTATTTATTGAAATTTATATAAAAATAATGCGTAAATGCATTATTTTTTGGTATACTAAATGTAGTGGTGTATTATGAAGAAGTTTTATTTAAAAGTGATTCCTATTTTCATTATTGCTCTTGGTCTTTTTTTAACTTTTATGTTTGGACGAGATAATTTACCTTCTTCCATGACTTTTCAAGAAAATAAAGAAGTTGATCTTAAAGTAGCACAAATCATAAAAGAAAATGAAGATAAAGAATTGATTGCGAATGAAGTTTATAATTCTAAATTTGTTTATTTGGCTTTTCAAAATGGAGAGGATGTTGTTAGTTATATCCTTGATTCTAAAACAGGGGAAGAGAAAGATTTTGAACAGTGTTTAAAACCAGGAAAAAAAGAAGAATTTGATGCAAAAATTAAAGAATTATTATATTTAAAATATCCTGTATTTATTGCTGATGCTTTGTCTAAAGAAGATGTCGAATACACTTATCAAATTCGAGAAAATGAACTCGTAATTCATTATTCAAATGTAGTTACAGAACCTAAAATAGATGAAAAAATTTTATTACGAATTAATTATAATGAGATTAAAGATTATTTGGATTTTACATTATCTTTAGATGCAGAATATGAAAATGAAAATGGATATGTTTATGATAAGAATAAAAAGAGTATTGCTTTTACGTTTGATGATGGTCCAAATAGGTCAAAAACTCCACAAATTGTAGAAGCTTTAGAACAAAATAAAGCACATGCTACCTTTTTTATGGTTGGTAATAAAATGGACTTAGGTAGTGATATTATTCGAAATGTATTAGACAAAGGGAATGAAATTGGTAGTCATTCTTATAGTCATAAAAATTTAAAAAGACAAAAAATAGCAGATGTTATTAGTGGAGAAGAGAAAACCAATGAAATTTACCATAGTATTACAGGACAGGATTTAATTTACACAAGACCGCCTTATGGTGCCATTAATGCAGAAATAAAGAGTGCCTTAAATACGATTTTTATAACATGGAATCTAGATACGCAAGATTGGTTACATCGAGATAAAGATTATATTGTTAATTATGTGATGTCAAATGTAAAGGATGGCGATATCATTTTAATGCATGATTCTTATAATTCAACGGTAGAAGCGGTTCAAGAGTTGCTTCCCAAGCTTTATGCAGCAGGATACCAAGTTGTGAGTGTAAGTGAACTTGCTAATTTAAAGGGAATTACTTTAGAAGAACATTTATTATATCGTAAGTTAAAAGAAGTTGAGTAAAAATTCATCTTCATCACTTCCAAAAATACTAATGAATAAATTCATTAAACCTCCTACTAAAAAGAGAACAGCTGCTATAAAACCTATATTTGAAATGAGAATATCTTTACCACTTGATTTTGGATCAAGTCTTTTTATGTGTTTGTAATTAATATAAACAAAATAAAGATAGATAAAAAAAATAATAAGGAAGATAGTAGTATTAATTGTTCGGAAGTTTTTTTCTGCATTTTTATCGTGTTTTTTAATATACTCTTTTTCATAATGATTGGAAATAATAGCAAATATGGATAAAAAAATATATATAATCCATATATAATCTTCTACTTGGACTTCCTTTAAAGTTTCTGAATCGTTTGCATTATACATAGTAATATTTATGCATTCCAAAATAAAAAACGACTTTTAATAAGCCGTTTATTAGTCATTTTGGTGACCAGTACGGGATTCGGACCCGTGAATGCTGCCGTGAAAGGGCAGTGTGTTAAGCCGCTTCACCAACTGGCCAAAATGGTGGGCCTGGGGGGACTTGAACCTCCGACCTCACGCTTATCAGGCGTGCG
>CAYSFO010000048.1:0-9617 GCA_964430695.1 uncultured Muribaculaceae bacterium
GATATAAGTAACTTTGGAAGTATAGAATATGAGATAGAGAGGTAGTATATGAAAAAGATAATAAAAACAATAATAGTAATAACACTATTAACAATACCACAGGTAAAAGCAATCACGAGTGATCAAGTCATCTATGGAGAAGAGAAAACAGTAACAGAAGCATTAGATGAACTAAATGTATGTAGTACAAGTGGGAATGCAACATCAGATAGTATTCTAAATGGGAAGACAGCATATGTGCAAGGAAAACTAGTAACAGGAACAATGAGGAATGCAAGCATAAAACAAGTGGGAGAAGCAGGATTAAATTCTTCATATCCAGGTATACCAGTTATATATGCCAGTAAATTACAACTAAATACTACTACAGATGGAACAGCGATATTTAGCATGAGTCCAGCTCCTGGCTATTATACTACTGGATCCTCATATGCATCTGCAACTCAAGAAGATGTAGCAAAGGTAATAGGGTTAACAGGGGATAAAATGGTATCAGGAACAACCATACTTGGAGTAAGTGGAACGATACCAACATTAACAACCGCAGCATATAATAACGCTTCTAATACTGTAGCTTATGCAAATGCAACAACTTCTTCCTTTGGAGCATATAGTTACAATGATACAACAAAATATTTGTATTTAGGGATCCCCGCAAATACATATACAGGAAATAATAAATTTGTAAGAGTATCAGAAAGTGAAATGGCAAAAGCATTACCGAATAAAACAGCAGCGACGTATACACCAGGAACAAGTAATCAAACGATTAGTGCAGGTCAATGGTTAAGTGGAGCACAGACAATCAAAGGAGATGCAAACCTAAAAGCAGAGAATATCAAATGTGGAGTAACCATATTTGGAGTAAAAGGTACAAAAGACTGTGCCCCGTCAACACTCTTAAGTGGATTATATACAACAGCCAAAATTGGAGACTACGTTCAAATGACTCCAACAAGTACATCATATTCTATACCAACAAGTCTAACAGGATATACAAGTGCTCAAACCATAAATCCGAGTGAACTGAAACTATGGAGAATCATAAGGTTTAACGATGATGGCACGATTGATATGGTATCCGAGTATGTATCAAGTACAGCAGTATATTTTAAAGGTCAAACAGGATATAAAAACTTTGTAGGAGCCCTAAATACAATTGCAGCGCAATATGCAAATAGTAACTATACGATTGCTACAAGACATATGGGATACAATGGCCAAACTGCAACCATAACAGCGACATTAACCCAAGCGACGTGTGGAACAAGTAGTACATCAAATAATAGTAAAGAAACGAGTGGTTGTGGAGATGTGTCCTATCAAGTCGATACAAATCTAGTAAGAAGTGTATATGGAAATCTAAAAGCGAATAAAGTAAATGCGACGTCAACGGCTACTAGTTATTGGTTAGCTTCCCGACGCTACCTCTATATCGGTCCTAATGAGTTTACCTTTTTCAGTCTTTACGTTTTCATGGATTCGGGTGGGGCGATGGTCAACAACAACGGCCTGTATTATTATCTCAGCGACGGATGGTCCGATGGGGGGACCGGCAGCTACGCGATTCGCCCTGTAGTGACTCTGAAGTCTGGAGTCACCGCCACATCAGGTTCTGGCACGAAAGCTAATCCATGGAAGTTAACGTAAAAATAAAAAAATATACAGTCAAGGACAGCCAGAAAGCAATAGATGAATAATAAAAAATAAGGAAGTTTTGTTATGAATATGATCAATTTAAAAATCCTTAGAAAATCAAGAGGATATTCGCAACAAGCATTAGCAGAAAAGTTGGGAATCAAGCAACAACAATATGCGAGATATGAGGGTGGAGTAAACGAAATCAATCTAAAGATGTTTTTAAAGATATTAAAAGCATGTAATTATGAAATCAAACTAGAAGAAAAAAAGTAGTTATAATTTATATATTGAGTTTTCGATTAAAAACAAGCAAAACTAAATAATAGGAGATTGCTTGTTTTTTGATGTGAAATGATAAGGCTAGTTAAATTTTTTTCTATCAAGTGTATGTAAAAACATTAAAATTTAAAATTTATTTGTGCTATTATAATAATAGGGAGTAGATAGCATGATAGAAAAATTAAAATTGAAATATAGAAAAATTTGTAATGATGTACAATTCTTTTATAAAATTATGGATGATTGGAATAGTTTTTTACTTGCAAATCCAAGAATTTCAAAAGAAGAAAAATTAAGAAAATTGGAAGAAATAAAAGAAATAGAACCTAATTTATATCAAGCGATGTTGGAGGATATCTATGCCGGATTATATTAATTTTTATTTAAAATATAAAAACGAATTTGAGGAGATTTGCAAAGAAAAAAATTTGAATAAAAAAGGAGAAGAACTATTACAACAATGGTTTTTTATGCTTTTTTTATATACTCCTAATATGGATTTAGTAAATCATGCTTCTTTAGAAGAATATATAGAAAAATATTTACAAAGTTTAAGAAATATGAATAATTTAAGTATTTATACTTTAGAAGAAGTCTTAAATGATGAATCAAACATTTTACATATCATAAAACAAGTTCCCAAAACGCATGGGAACGCAAAATATGCTTGGCGTTTAAAAAAAGAAAATGGAAAATACATTTTAGATGATAATGGGGAATTTTATTTAGAAGCATCGGGAATTTGTGGTATAGAAGATCACAATATTGCTTTAATAGATGACAATGAAACAATAAATTCACTTCAACATGAATTAACTCACATTAACCAAGGAGAAAATAAATATGATTATCCTAGCAAATTGCCATTTTTTTATGATATCAAAAAAATGCTTAGAGAAGCAGAAGCGAATTCTAGTGAAAGAATTATGAATGGGGATGTATTTTTTGCCTTCTATGATTGGAACGAATACAATATTCAATCGTATTCTTATCATTTCTATTATCAAATTTATATAATGCTGATGTTTATATTACCTAAAGAAATGAAAAAAGATTGGGAAGAAGGAAATTTTAATGTAACACATATTCCTGAACAACAAAAAGATTTTTTTTCTAACTTATTTGCAATCATTACCATTCTCGTTGCAAAGTCTAATCTTGAAAATACTGACGAAGTATTTGAAGAATCAATAAATATTTGTTATCAGGATTGTTTACCAAAATTAGTTCAAGCAGATAATGACTTTATAAAAGCAAGGCAAGATGAATTAAAAATAGAAGAGCAAATTGCATTATGTAGAATACAAGAAATAGAGATTATATTAAACAATCCAAATTTATTTAAAGAAGAGTATTTGAAAAAAATAGAAGCAATAAAAAAAGAAATTTTAGAATTAGAAGATGTGACAGAAGTAGAAAGAGAAGAGTTATTAAACGAATTAAAAAATGAAGGAACCTCAGAGGAATATGCAAGCTCTTTAAGAAAAGAAATTGACGAAAATGAAGAACATATAAAGAACTATCAAGAAAAAAGAAAACCTGAAAATTTATTAAATGAAGAAGACTATAAAAATTATTGTTTTCGCAAGTTTGGTATAGATTTAACTATTGCTATGAAACAATTATTGGAACAAAAATTCACTATCGCAGAACTTTTTCAAATGTTAGTAAAGAAAGTAGAAAATTATTTAATTGAAATGGAAGGGAAGAACGAAAAGTTAGCATTTATAGAGCTTTTAAAAAATCCTTCTTTTGATAGTCAAAAAATAATTTAAATTTATATTAATTTTATCAATTGGATGAAAAAACAATACAAATATTTAAAATTTACTTAGAGAATTTTGAATATTTGTTTTTATTTTTTTATATATTTTTAATTTTAGTAATTTGTTCTCTAGGATATTATTTGTTACATTGTTTATGGATAAAAATAAATTAATTCTTGAATATATTTTTGATAAATCAAACAATATAAACATAGAATGTACTAGGAGGATATCATGTTTGATAATTATGGAATTAAAATAGCAAAGTTATTTAAAAGTGCAGAAAATTATAGAAAAAGTTTAAAACATCCTTATGTTGGTAGTGAACATTTATTATTAGCTATTTTAGAGGATGACAATGAAATTAGTAGAGAATTAAAATGCTATGGACTGACATTTGAACGATTTAAAAATGAGCTTGTAAATGTTGTTGGAACATCAAACAAAGATACAGATTTTATTTTATATACTCCTTTATTAAAGAGAGTGATAGATAATGCAACGAATGATGCTTTAGATAATAATTTAGGAACGGTCACAGAACGTCATTTGTTTCTGGCTTTACTTGAAGAAGGAGAGGGCATTGCTATTCGTATTATGCTCGGTATGGGTATAGATTTAGATGGTTTATATGAAGAATTGAAAATTAGTTTGGTAGGGAATAAAAAAAGTAAGTTAGAAATTTATGAGGTAGGCAATAATCTAAATAAAAGTGTTAAAAATTCTGAACGCGTTATTGGTAGAGAAGAAGAAATTACTTTAATGATTGAAGCATTGCTTCGTAAGAAAAAAAGTAATCCCTTATTAATTGGAAAAGCAGGGGTAGGAAAAACAGCTATTGTAGAAGAGCTTGCTAGACGCATTAATAATGGTCTTGTTCCTAAAGAACTATTAAATAAAACGATTGTTATGCTAGAAATGGGTTCTTTGGTTTCTGGGACAAAGTATCGTGGAGAATTTGAAGAACGTCTTACAAAAATTATTAAAGAAGTTATGGATAATAAAAATATTATTTTATTTATTGATGAAATTCATACCATGGTTAATGCGGGTGGAGCAGAGGGAGCCATTAATGCGGCAGATATCTTAAAACCATATTTAGCACGTGGGGATATTAAATGTATTGGAGCCACAACAACGGATGAATATTATAAAACGATTTATAAAGATAAAGCATTGGAAAGACGTTTTTTTGCGATTCAGGTAGAAGAGCCAGATTTAGAAAAAACGAAAGATATTTTATTAGGGATTAAAGAGGAATATGAACATCATCACCAACTTAAAATAAGTGAACAAAATATTTGTGATATAGTAACTTTAGCTGATAAGTATATTAAAACGAAAAGCAATCCGGATAAGTCAATTGATTTACTCGATATGATTTGTGCAAGTAGAAAAATCAAAGGAATCCATTTTGATAAATTAGATATGTTGATTAAAGAAAAAGAAAAAATTGAAAAGCAAAAAAAACAATATATTTATGAAGATAATTATGAACAAGCTTCTGTTTGTAAGGAAAAAGAAAATAAAATTATCAAAAAGATAGATGCACTGACTTCTAATTTAGAAAATGAAATTACTTATAAAGATATATTAGAAACCGTTTCCCAAAAAGCAAATGTTCCCTTACTGGAAAATAAAAAAGAAATTTTTGATAGTATAAAAAATAATTTGACAACAAAGATTTTGGGACAAGAAAAAGCAGTACGGTTGCTTTTAAAAAATATTTGGTTGAAATTAAATGATTATGATAAGCCACTTGCTATTTTACTAGTTGGTCCAAGTGGTGTAGGAAAGACAGAAACTGTAAAAATTATTTCAGAAAGTATTCCCAAAAGTAATTTTATACGACTAGATATGAGTGAATATAATCTAGATACATCTGTTAATAAGTTAATTGGGGTAAGTGCAGGATATGTGGGGTATGATGATCAGTATATCTTTAGAAGTGTTCTTGATAATCCTTATTCTATTATTTTAGTTGATGAAATAGAAAAAGCACATCCTCGAGTTTTAAATTTATTCTTACAGATTTTAGATGAAGGATTTATAACTAATTCTAAAGGAGAAAAAATTGATTTTACAAATACAATGATTTTTATGACAAGCAATGTTGTTAATCAAAAGAATGTAGGTTTCATGGAGCGAAAGAATGATAATTTGAACGAATATTTTAGTAAAGAATTTTTAGGAAGATTTACAGAAATTATTCCTTTTGAAACTATTTCGGATACTGTTTTAAATGAATATATTGCGAGTCATTTAACGAATCAAAATATAACTTTTGAAGAATTAAAAAAAGAGGCAGAATGTGAAAAATATGGGTTCCGAAATTTAAAAAGTTTGATTCAAAAATATAATAGTGAATTTGATATTGAAATACTTCTTTAAAACATGTTATGATTAAAAAGTAATAAGTTAGAATTGCAATTGAAATTATTACATTTTCTTATTTATGGTCAAAGCATAAATAATTTCTTTTTTATAGTCTAGAACGCTTTCTAGGCTATTTTTTTATGGTACAATATAGCATGAGGTGCATGTAAATGGCTCATATATTTTCCAATAAAGAAAAGGAATATGTAAAAAAATATTGGGGACAAGAATCTGCATATAGTATGAAAGAAAAATTTGGTTGCAGGTGGGAGGAAGTTGTAGACTTAGCAGTTTCTTTTGGATTAGAGGCTCCAAAATCAAACCGATGGACTAAGGAAGAAGTGGAAACTTTAAAACAGTTATCTAAGACAATGCATTACGAAAAAATAGCTAAAAAAATGGGTAAGACTTCTAATGCTATTTATTTAAAAGCAAGAAAACTTGGTATTGTTCTTATTATGGATAGAAGAGAGTGGACTAAAGAAGAAGAGAAAAAATTAAAAAAACTGTGGGGAACTTGTAAAATAGAAAAAATTGCTAAAGAAATGAAAAGGACTGTTTTTTCCTTAAAAGTGAAAGCTATTCGAATGGGACTTGGAGCAATGATATTAAATAATACTGATATTGTATTAATATCGGATATTAGTGAAATACTTAATGTTAGCGAAGATATAATTAGAAATACTTGGATTAAAAAAGGATTAAAAATTGATAGTGTTTCAGTAAGTAATAAGAAATCCTATAAGGGTGTTACTTTAGAAAATCTGATGAAATTTTTAAAGAATAATCAAGAGATATGGGACAGTAAAAATTTAGAAGAAAATAGTTTAGGTTTGGAACCAAAATGGTTAAAAGAAAAAAGAAAAACAGATAAAGATAAAGTTTATAAAACGTATTCTTTTTGGACAGAAGAAGAAAAGTCTACAGCCAGATTTTTAATTCAAAAAAGAAAAAGTTATGAATATATTGCTACAAAAGTAAATCATACACCTTCCGCGGTAGCAATTTTTTTAAGAAATGAAGGATATGTTTATTTATTATCTAATTTTTGGAGTGCAAAGGAAATAAGATTTGTACGAGAAAATATGTATCATTTTACAACTGAGGAAATAGCTGTTCAATTAAAAAGAAGTATAAATTCTATTGAATACATGAAAGATATTCTATCTTATGATATCATGTCTAATGAACCACATACTTGGACAGAGGAGGAAGATGAATATTTAAGAAAGAATTACAATAAAATTTCTAATCATGAAATTGCAAATTATCTGAAAATAAGCAAAGATGTTTTAATAGAGCGTTTGAATGTTTTGGGTATTTTGAGAAAAAAACATATGTGGACAGAGGATGAAGATTTTTTCATAATTGAAAACTATGGTAAAATAACTATGAAAAAAATAGCAAATCATTGTCATGTTAGTCAATATGTTTTAGTATCTCATCTTAAAGCTATTGGTATTTATAAAAAAAGAAGTGATTATAATTGGACAGAAGAAGATAATAATTATATATTTTCAAAATACCAAAAAGAAACAATGAAAGAAATAGCAAAACGTTTTGATGTTAGTGTTGATATGTTAAGAAAACATTTGAAGGAGTTAGGAATTTATAGAAATTCGAAAGATAAAAATGCAGAAATTAATGAAACTAGAAAAGTATTACTATATACTTTAAGAAGTATATTAGAAATGCGAAAGGAACAAGAAGTAAACTTAGTTATAAAACAATGATAACATTTTATGATATAATTTTGAAGAGAAATGAGGAATGCTAAAGTGACAAGGACAAGATTTGCACCAAGTCCAACTGGACTTATGCATGTAGGAAATTTAAGAAGTGCCTTATTTTCTTATTTAATCGCTAAACATGATGGTGGAGATTTTATTTTACGAATTGAAGATACAGATCAAAATCGTTATGAAATGGGTGCAGAAGAGTTTATCTATCAAATGATGTACGATTTTCATTTAGAATATGATGAAGGGCCAAGAAAAGGCGGAGAATATGGTCCTTATATTCAAAGTGAAAGAATAGATATTTATAAAAAATATGCGGATCAATTAGTTAATAGGGGACATGCTTACTATTGTTTTTGTGATCAAGCTACTTTAAATGCCAAAAGAATGAAAGCAAATGAAGAAGGTAAATCTTATATTTATGATGGTACTTGTCGTACGATCACTTTAGAAGAAGCGAAAAGAAGAATTGTTAATGGAGAAAAGTATGTTATTCGTCAAAAAATGCCAAGGGAAGGGCAGACAAGTTATCGTGATTTAGTTTATGGGGATATTACTCTTGAAAATACTACTTTAGATGATCAAATTTTAATGAAAAGTGATGGATATCCAACTTATAATTTTGTAAATGTAATTGATGATGCTTTAATGGGAATTACGCATGTAACTAGAGGATGTGAATACTTAGCAAGTACTCCAAAATATTTACTTTTATATGATGCTTTAGAGCTACCAAGGCCAGAGTTTGTTCATTTGCCATTAGTTGTAAAAAAAGATAATACGAAACTTAGTAAATGTAATAAAGATGATAATTTGAAAGATCTTTTAGAACAGGGATTTTTGCCAGAGGCTATACTTAATTATTTGGCACTTATTGGTTGGAGTCCTGCAAATGAAAAAGAGTTTTTTACCTTAGATGAACTTATTCGAGAATTTGATATATCACGTATACATACAAGGCCTGGATGTTATGACGTTAAAAAATTGGAATGGTTTAATCAACATTATATAATGCATATGTCTGATGATGTGTATTTAGATTTTGTTCGTCCTTATTTAGAAAGATTTTATCATTTAGAAGATAAAAGTGAAGAATGGATTACAAAATTACTTCTACTTTATAAAAAGCAGATTCGTTTTGGTGCGGAAATTTCACTAGTTACATATCCTTTTTTTAGAGAGGAAATAGAATTAAATCAGGAATGTTTACAATTTTTGGAAAGTGATAGTTCTATTAAAAACACTTTAACCATTTTTAAAGAAGAAATAGCTAGTATAAATGATTGGAGTTTAGAGACCATAGAAAACGTTATAAATCATACAAAAGAGAGAAGTGATGTTACAGGAAAACTTCTTTATATGCCTATTCGTATTGTCACAAGTGGTCTTATGCATGGCCCAGCGCTTGTAGATACGATTTATTTATTAGGGAAAGATCCAATTTTAAGTAGATTAAAGGCATATTTATCACTATAATTATATAAAAAATTAATTCATAAAAAAGGAAATCATGAATTTACGGGTAATATATATAATAGGAGGACTTTTTTTATGGAAAAAAATAAATTAGAAACAATTACAAATCTTTTTGAAGGAAAAGAAATAAGAAGTGTGTGGAGTAGTGAACAAGAAGAATACTATTTTAGTGTTGTTGATGTTATTAGTGCTTTGACAGAAAGCAAAAATCCTAGAAATTATTGGAATATGTTGAAAGCAAGAATGACAGAGGAAGAACAAAGTGAACTGTCCACAAAATGTGTACAGTTGAAATTGAGAGCATTTGATGGAAAGTTTAGACAAACGGATACATTAGATA
>CAYSFO010000049.1:0-8590 GCA_964430695.1 uncultured Muribaculaceae bacterium
GGCACCAACGGGAATTGAACCAGTGACACAAGGATTTTCAGTCCTCTGCTCTACCAACTGAGCTATGGTGCCAAAAAAAATGGCGGTCCCGAAGGGATTTGAACCCTCGATCTTCTGCGTGACAGGCAGACGTGATAGACCGCTACACTACGGGACCATTTGGTTGCGGGAGAAGGATTTGAACCTACGACCTTCGGGTTATGAGCCCGACGAGCTACCGAGCTGCTCCATCCCGCGATAAATCAAAATTAAATGGCGGAGGAAAAGGGATTCGAACCCCTGCGCCGCTCACGCGACCTCCTGGTTTTCAAGACCAGTCCCTTCAGCCAGACTTGGGTATTCCTCCAGCGACAAATTGATTATAACACAGTAGTTTTTTCTATGTCAACAGCAAAAAAGGTATTTTTTTATCTCATAGGAAAGTTCATAAAAATAGAATTTACCCCTTGTTAAAAAAAATAAGCTTTAGTAAAATAAATATAGTAAGAACAAAAAACAAGTTCTTGGAAAAGAGTACGGTGGCGACCATCGGAATTTAAGCCTATGGAGAATAGATGTTACTTTATCTATGAAATAGGAAATCCAGGAGGTAACGACTGGAAAGAATAAAATTTTATTCGTTTGTTCTACAAAAGGTCTTGATTATTTCAATTTTTAATATTATACTAGAATAGTCTTATTTATTTAAGACAAGTGCCATGCCCAAGTGGCGGAATAGGTAGACGCACAGGACTTAAAATCCTGCGGGTGTTAAAGCCCGTGCCGGTTCAAGTCCGGCCTTGGGCACCAAAGTTGAATAGAATCCCGTATTTACGGGTTTTTTAATGCTATTTTATTACTCTACAAAATGTAGGCAAAATGAAATGGATTTATATGTTAAAATCTTCTTAGGTGATAAAAATGAGTTTAGGAGGAAGAATTGCAGATTTAAGAAAAGTAAAAAAGATAACCCAACAAAAATTAGCCAAAAAATTGTTTGTTAGTGATAAAACAATAGCAAGTTGGGAAGCAGATCGAACGGAACCAAATTTAGAAATGATTGTGAAGCTAAGTGAAATTTTAGAAGCGCGTATAAGTTACATTCTTTATGGGGATGAAATAAAAAGTGATGTAGAAACAGAAATAAAGATTAAGATTTCAGAAAAAGAATATAAAGAGTTAGAAATTATAATGAAAGAGAAGGCTAGATTTCTATTAGAAAGTCATCAAGTGGATATATACTATCAATCTACATATCGTCCCTTTTTAAAAGAAAATGATGAGCCAGTAGAAGAGTGGTTACGTATAGGAAAAAGAGGAAATAAAACAATTATTAATTATAAAAATTGGTATGACAATAAGTATTGTGATGAATATGAAGTAGAAATTGATGATGCTAAAAATATGGAACGTATATTTAAAGTTTTAGGGTTAGAAGAAATTGCGGTTGTGGATAAAGTTAGAAAAACCTATTTTTATTTAGAAAAGTATGAAGTCGCTTTAGATTATGTAGAAAATCTTGGCTATTTTATTGAAATTGAAGTAAAGAAATATACAAATTCCACTTTAGAAGAATATGATGAATTGTTAAAACTTGCTAAGAGTTTAAATTTAAATTTAGAACATATAGATAAAAGAGGGTATCCATATCATTTGATTTATGGAACAAAATAATGGGAACAAATAATAAATCAAATGTATTAATCACTTTTTTTAATGGATAAAACTTCTACATATTGTTTATATTTTTGAATTTCACTGGCAAATGCTGATGCATTTATATAAGGAACTAAAAGAAAACAACAATTTTTTGTTCTTGTTAAAGCAACATAAAAAAGTCTTCTTTCTTCTTCATATAAAAAACATTCTTTTTCTTGAATTAAATATGTGAGTGATGAATTTTTTCTTTGACAAGGAAATCCTAATTCACTATTTTCTAGATTAATAAGAATTACGTTGTCACTTTCTAAACCTTTCGACTTATGCACAGTGAGATAACGAAGTTTGTAGGAATAATTTTCTAAAATGAAATAGCCATTTTCTAACCATTTTATTTTTTCTTTTGGAATAAATTTATAAATATCAAAATTGTTTCGACCTAAAATAAGTATTTCTCCTTTAGAAATGAACTGGATAGTTTTTAAAAGAGTTTTATATTTATCTAGATATTTAATTATCTTTATTGGTTTTGCTAAATGTTTATGTGATTTTAAGTCTTTTTTAATTTGCTTATCATTCTTCATGACAAAATCCCCAGCAACTGTAATGAGTTCCTGACTATTTCGATAGGTGTTTTCAATCTTAAAAGTTTTAGCCTCTTTAAAATACTCTTGAAAATTTAAAAAAATATTTAAATTACATCCTGAAAACTTATAGATGGATTGAAAGTCATCTCCCACAACTGTTAAATTGGCATCACTATTTTTTACAACAGAGGAAATAAAATCTAAACGTAATTTTGAAGTATCTTGAAATTCATCAATAATAATTTCTTTATAATGACAGATTTTTTTATTGTTACATAATTCCATCGCTTTTTTAATTAAATCGTCAAAATCATAATAATAATTTTTCAATTTTTCATTTTCATATATAGTTAAAATGGCAAAAATTAAGAAAAGTAGGGGATTATTTTTAGCCTTTTTAAAAAATGTTTTAAAATCTTCTTTTGTTAAATTATTTGTGTTAAATAAAGAGATAAACGTTTCTATTAATTTTTCTGTTTCTTTATGTTCCGATGTTTTCAAAAATTCGAAGTATTGTTTTTGAAAAAAGAATAATTTTTTATTTAGCTTTAAAAAATGCTTTCTTAAAAATGGATTCTGCCAAACTTGTGTTTTGAAAAAATTGTTTATAACTTGGATTAAAAAGTTATCATCAGCCATTTCAAAGTATTCATCAGTTATTTTTAAAATATGTAGAGCAAGTTTATGAAAGGTAAAAACATGAATATTGTCATTTTTTATTTTTTCTTTTAAACTTTTTGTAGATTCATTTGTAAAGGAAATGCATAAAATATTTTCTGGTGAAATCTTTTTGATTTCTAGTAAGTACTTTATTTTGCCAATCATAGTTAATGTTTTACCACTTCCTGCACCTGCTACAATTAAGGAGTATTTAGAGGCATTTAAAATAGCACTTTTTTGTTGTTCATCTAAAGGATAGCCGTTTATTGTAAAAAAATCTTTGTTCATGCTTTTATTGTATAAAATAAACTTGTTTTGTCAAAAAACAAATTTTGTGAATTGCTTGTATTTTAAATAAAAAAATTATTACAATTACTAGAAATGAAAGACAAATTCTTTATTTTTGATTCAATCTAGGAAGAATTAATAAAAATCTTAAAGATTGTTATTGTATGAGATTAAAAAGAAAATAGATACATTTCCTTTTTCTTTGATTTCGTTTATAATAGATGTAGAGAGTGATGTTTATGTATAGAAAAACATATGCCCAAATTGATGGGGATGTTTTAGAAAAGAATGCGAAAGAAATAATTAGTGAATATAATAATTATAAGTATTATATTGGTGTTGTTAAAAATAATGCTTATCATCATGGTGTTAAAGTAGTTAATAATTTAATTCGTGGAGGAGTTAATTACTTAGCGGTTTCATCGCTAGAAGAAGCAATTGATATTCGAAGATATAATTCGGAAATTCCTATTTTAATATTAGAACCAATTGACTTAGATTTTATTGACGATGCCATGAACAATAAAGTAACATTAACCATTGATTGCTTAGAATATTTAAAGGTTTTAAATGAAATGAAATTGCCTTATAAAATGAATATCCATTTAAAAATTGATTCAGGAATGAATCGTTTAGGTTTTAAAAATAAAAAGGATATTCAAACGGCTATTAAAATGATTTCTGAAAATAAAATGTTAGTTTTAGAAGGAATCTATTCGCATTTGGCAACAACAGGGGTAAATGATTATTATTACGATCAACAAATAGAAACTTTTAAAAAGTTAGTCAGTGGTATTGATTTATCGAAGATTCCTATGGTGCATATGGACCGTAGTTTAACTATGGTTAGACATGAAAAATTAGATTTTGTAAATGGCGTTCGCTTAGGAATTGTTCTTTTTGGATTTAGTGGGAGTAGTAAACTGCCTAAAGGGTTCAAAGCAATACTGAAAAATATCAAAAGAAATGTATATATTAAAAAACATCATATTAGTGAAACAATTTTAGAAAATGATTTAGAGTTGCAAACGGCATTTCAATTATATTCAAATGTTTTGTCTGTAAGGAAAGTTAAAAAGGGCGAATTTGTTGGTTATAATGCAACTTATAAAGTAAAGGAAGATGCTCATATAGCGACCATTCCAGTAGGATATGCGGATGGGGTCACAAAAGAATTTGGCTTTGTTGTTATTAATAAAAAGAAATATCCAATTGTTGCTGATTCTATGGATATGATTATGGTATTAGTTGATGGTTCTGTGAAATGTAAAGATAAAGTTGAAATTTTTGGGGATACTATTACTATCAGAGAAGTAACAAATAAGTTAGGAATAAATGCTTATCATTTATTTAATCAAATTAGTACTCGTGTACCAAGAGTTCATATTGAAGAAGATGAGGAAGTTGAAATAAAATATTAGGAGGCATCAAAATGTATCAAAAATATCTAAATTTTGCTAAAGAAATAGCACATAAAGCTGGAGAGATAATGCTTAAATATTTTAAAGATAATAATGGAGCGAGTTATAAATTTGACCAAACTATTGTAACTAAAGCGGATACAGAAATAAACGAATATTTAATTAAAAGAGTAAAAGAGACTTTTCCAACGCACTCTGTGGATGGTGAAGAAGAAAAGTTTGGTAAAAGCAATTATGTGTGGGTTTGTGATCCTGTTGATGGAACAAATATGTATGCAAGGCATATTCCAGTTGCTGTTTTTTCTCTTGCTCTTGTAATAGATGGAATTTCGACCGTTGGTGTTATATATGATCCTTTTACAGATAGTCAGTATTCGGGAGTTTTAGGGCAAGGTGCCTATAAAAATGATGAAAAGATGAGTGTAAATGATATAGCTTTGGATGATATGAGAAGTGTTTCCCATTTTGATATGTGGCCTGAAGCAACTTATAACCTATATGATGCAATAAAAGAATTAGGGAAGAAAACATATTTTGTAAGTATTGGAAGTGTAATTAGAGCAAGTACATGTGTTGCCAATGGAGATTTTAATTTAGCAATATACCCAGATACTAAACACAGGAATTGTGATATTGCGGCTGCTAAAGTAATTGTTGAAGAAGCTGGTAGAAAAGTGACAGATTTATTTGGCAATGAACAAAGATATGATACAGATATTAATGGAGCAGTAATAAGTAACGGCAAAGTCCATAATGAAGTTATTTCCGAATTAAAGAAATTGTTAAAGGAGGGATAAGAATGGATTTTGAAGTTTTAATACTTGGAACAGATGCCAATGCGTATTATATGGCTAGATGTTGCTATGAAGCATATCATAAAAAAGCTTACTTGATAGGAAAAGAACGTTTGGCTTTTACTAAGTTTTCTAATATTTTATATGTTCATTATGAAAATATTTGGGATAAAGATATTTTTTTTAAGACGCTAGATGATTTTGCCAATGAACATAAAAATAAAAAAATTGTATTAATTAGTACGAATGAAACTTATACAGAATTTATTAGTGGAAATAAAGAAAAAATAAATTCTCAATATGTTTATAATTTTCCAAGTGTAGAAGTGATTAAAAGTTTAACGAATAAAGAAGTATTTTATAAAACCTATCAAAATTCTTCTCTAACTTTTCCAAAAACCATTTATTATGATTGTAAAAATAAGAAGCAAAAATATGATTTTGAAGATTTGATGTATCCCTTAGTTTTAAAACCTGCCAATGTGGTTACTTATAATCATTTACATTTTGAAGGAAAAAATAAAATATTTAAAGTAGATACAGAAGAAGAATTAATACATAGTATTGAAACGATTAAAAATGGGGGATATAAAGACAAATTAATTATCCAAGAATTTATTCCTGGAGATGATTCTAATCTTTTTGATGCAGTTTTATATGTAAATACAAAAGGGAAAGTAGAATTTATAACATTCGCTCAAATTGGGCTGCAAGAAAGAACAAAATCGATGGTAGGGAATGCTGCTGTGTTAATTAATGGAGTGAATACAACTAATGGTAATGTTGAAAAGATGGCTAAAAACATAAAGAAGTTTATGGAAAATATTCAATATCGCGGATTTGCTGAAGTAGATATGAAATATGATGTACGAGATAATACTTTTAAAGTGTTAGAAATTAACGCTCGTCAAGGAAGGTGTAGTTATTACGTATCTGCTATGGGGAAAAATTTAGTAAAAACGTTAGTAGATGATTGTCTATACCATATAGAAAATAAATATGTTTTTTTAGACCAAAAAGTACTTTTATCCTTTGTACCGAAAGGAATTGCGAAACGTTATATTGATAATAAAACATTTAAAAAAGAGGCTTTTAAATTATGGAAGAATGTTTTAAAACCTATGGATGCTCCAAGTGATAGAAATTTTAAACGTTTTTTATTGCTTCGTAAACGTTGGTTGCATTATTATAAAGAATATAAAAATAGCTATTGGAAATAGGTGATATAAAAATGTGTGGAATTGTCGGATTTGTGGATACAAAAAAGAAAAAAGAAAAAAAAGAAATTATAAAAAAAATGGCAGACCGTATTATTCATCGTGGACCAGACCAAGAAGGGTATTATACGGATGATTTCGTTGCTTTAGGGCATCGTAGACTGTCTATTATCGATTTGTCTAAAAGTGGCGTACAACCTATTTATAACGAAGATAAAAGTATGGTTATTATCTTTAATGGGGAAATTTATAATTATGAAAGTATCAAAGAAGATTTAATCAAAAAAGGACATGTATTTAAAACAAAAACAGATACAGAAGTAATTTTGCATGGTTATGAACAATATAAAGAGAAGTTATTTCCTAAATTAAGAGGGATGTTTACTTTTGTTATATATGATAAAAATAAAGAAGAATTAATTGGAGCAAGAGACCATTTTGGGATTAAACCTTTCTATTATTATCAAAAAGGAGAAGAATTTATGTTTGCATCCGAAATTAAATCTTTTTTAGAACATCCAGATTTTATGAAAGAGGTAAATACGGATGCATTAAAAATGTTTTTAATTTTTCAATATTCTGTCCATGAAGAAACATTCTTTAAAAATGTATATAAGTTAAAGCCTGGAACCTATTTTAAATATAAAAATGGCAAGTTAACGATGAAAGAGTATTTTAGTGTTAACTATGAAAAAACGGATAAGCCTTATGAAATTTATAAAAAAGAATTAACAGAAGTTTTAGAAGATTCGATAAAGTATCATCAAATGACAAGTGATGTTGAAGTTGGTTCTTATTTATCCGGAGGAGTAGATTCTTCTTATGTTGTGAGTGTAGCAAAACCGGATAAGACTTTCTCTGTTGGTTTTGATATGCCTGGTTTTGATGAAACGATGTATGCGAGTGACCTATCAAAAATGCTTAAAATTAATAATTACCAAAAGAAAATTACAAGTGATGAATTCTTTAATATTCTACCAACCATTATGTACCATACCGATGAACCACATGCCAATCTTTCAACAGTACCTTTGTATTTTTTATCTCGTCTTGCTCATGAACAAGTGAAAGTTGTTTTATCGGGTGAGGGTAGTGATGAAATGTTTGCTGGCTATAATGAATATTATGAACCCAAAATTTTGCAAATCTATAATAAACTTCCTTTAGGTCTTAGAAGTGTGATTGCCCGAGTTGTAAGTCCTCTTCCACATTTTCCAGGACAAAACACACTTAAGTTGTATGGTAAACCTTTTTATGAAAGATATATTGGACATGGAACTTATATGTCAGAGAAGGAAGCCAATGAAATATTAAATGAAAATATTCGAAATAATGAAACCATTGGCGATGTAATCAAGCCTTATTACGATAAAGTAAAAGATTGTGACGATGTTACGAAGAAAATGTATATAGATATGCATTTTTGGCTACCCCAAGACATATTATTAAAAGCAGACAAGATGACAATGGCAAATTCGATTGAACTTCGGGTTCCCCTTTTAGATAGTTATTTGTTTTCTTATGCGAAACAAATTCCTACTAAACATCTTGTTAAGGATAAACAAACAAAATACTTATTTAGAGATATTGCTCATGATAAAATTCCTGAAGAATGGTCAAAACGAAGAAAGTTAGGTTTTCCAGTTCCTTTTTCGAAATGGATAAGAGAAGAGAAGTATTATAACATGGTTAAAGAAGCATTTGATAAACCTTATGTTTCCCAGTTCTTTGATAAAGAATATATTGATAATTTACTTACAGATCATTTTAATAATATAAAGAATAATGGACGAAAAATTTATAATATTTATGTATTTTTAATTTGGTATGACGTATATTTTATTAAAAATTGAAAAATTTGTTATATTTTTTGATTTCTTGTATTGACATAATTTAACTATTTTGTTATAGTTGATTATGTCCAGTACACGGGCGCTTAGCTCAGTTGGTTAGAGCACCTGCCTTACAAGCAGGGGGTCATAGGT
>CAYSFO010000050.1:0-8138 GCA_964430695.1 uncultured Muribaculaceae bacterium
GCTTCTCTTTTCTATATTCTTGGTAAAATACAGAAAAATAAGAAAGAACTTGGATTGAGTGAAAAATATCCTAAAGATAAAATTACAAACAAAGAGATTAGCAAAAAAATCATTACTTATGCCATTCCTTTTATTATTATTGCAATTGCGGCTTCTATAAACGACTTTTTAGATATGGTTATGCTTTTAAGAACTTTAGAATATTTAGGAATTGAAGTCTCGACAGTGGAATTTGCAACGACTGCGATAACTACTTGGAGTGCTAAAATCTGTATGATTGTAAATTCAGTAGCGGTTGGAATGTCTACGAGTTTAATTCCCACAATCGTAGGCGCATATACTTTAAAAAAATGGGACGAAGTAAATGATAAAGTGAATAAAGCTTTGCAACTTATTTTGCTTGTTTGTATTCCCATGTGTGTAGGAATATCTTTATTATCAAATAGTATATGGAGTATATTTTATGGGGCAAACCGAGAAGGAACTCTAATTTTATCGATACGAATTTTTATTTCTTTAGTTTACTGTATTTATACAATAACAACATCAACTTTACATGGTTTGAATAAATTTAAAACGGTTTATAAAAGTACAATCATTGGATTTGTTACCAACATGTGTTTAAATGTACCAATGATGCTTTTATTTCATAAACTCGGTTTAGGAGCTTATCTTGGAGCCATATTTGCAACCATTATTGGTTATACAGTAGCATTCACCATTGCTTTAAAAACGTTAAAAAAAGACCATGGACTAAAATACAAAGCAACTTGGAAAACACTTATGAAAATTTTAGTTCCAACACTTATTATGATTGCTGTTGTTCTTCTTTTAAAAATGGTAATTCCCATTCACTTATCTAGTAAACTCTCTTGTATTCTTTATTTAGGAGTGATTAGTTTAGTAGGTGCAATTGTTTACCTTGTAATTACTTATAAAATGGGCTTACTGGATAAAGTACTTGGTAGAGAATATATAAATAAAATCATAAAAAAACTTACCTTTGGTAAGATAAGTATTCATTAAAGCATATACATATTGTTTGTGGTTTCAAAGTTTTCGGTTGTAACTGTACCCTTAGATTCCAATTTACTAATACGGGCATCCATTCGATTGATTTGACGTTCTATCTTAGCAAGTCTAGATTCAATATCACTCATGTAATCCGAACCCATTGTGTTTTGATTAGTATACATAGGGGTTGGCCCAGAATAAAAGCTTTGACTTGCTTGTGATTGCCCATAGGCACCATTCATTGGATAATTCGCATTCATTCCAAAATTTGGGGTTGGAACATACGTAGATTGTGAAAAATTTGATTCATTGAAAAATGTATTGCGGTCTTTTTTCATAAAAACACTCCTTACGTTTTTATTATATGTTTTAGTTTAGAAAGTAGTGATAAATGTTGAGACTTAGAAATATAAAAAATGCAAAAGAAATTATAAAAAATTGCGAATTTGTGATTAAAAATCCAGAAAGTTTTCGAGGAAATTTTCAAGGTTTATTTAAAAATAATCATCCGATTCATTTAGAAATTGGAATGGGTAAGGGGAAGTTTATTTATGAAATGGCTTTACAAAATCCGAATGTTAATTTTATTGGAATGGAAAAGTATGAAAGCGTGTTAGTACGAGCTGTCCAAAAACAAGAAGAAAATCCACTTCCTAATTTAAAATTTATTTGTACAGATGCTAAATATTTAAACGATATCTTTGCTCATGAGCTTTCTTGTATCTATTTAAATTTTTCAGATCCATGGCCTAAAAACCGTCATGCTAATCGTCGTTTAACAAGTCCTATTTTTCTAGCTATTTATGAAAATGTTTTTGTTGAGGAAAAAAGAATTATTCAAAAAACAGACAATCTGATTTTATTTGCAAGCAGTCTAAAAAATTTAAATAATTATGGATATCTATTTGAAGAGGTATCTTTAGATCTTGCAAGTACAAATATTTCAAACGTAGAAACCGAATATGAACAAAAATTTAAGAAGCAAGGTGTTAAGATTAATTATTTAAATGCTAGAAAAAAATAAAGATTTTCAAATAGCTATTTCTTTGCTATAATTAGAAAGAACATAAGGAGGAAACTTATGAAGAAAGTTATACTACTTATCGTAATGATTTTTTTCTTAACAGGTTGTATGAACGTGAATAAAAGTAGTTATGATGAAATCATATATGCTGCGTTAAATAGTGAAAAAATAGAGCTAAAAAATGCTTCTTCTCAAGGATATAGTTATTATTTACCTAAAGGATTAAGTGTTGTTGAAGATAATAAAAATAACGTTATATTAAAAACGGAAAAGTACTCATTTTATTTATATCTTGATTTAATTAGTTACTTTAATAAAATTGAGGAAGAATATAAGATAAAAAGCAATGTTTATTACTCAAGTAAAATTAATTATAAGGGGAAATTTGGGTATTTAGAGATAAATTTAAAAGAGAATAATAAATATTTAATTGAAATTATGTATAATTATGCTAAAATAGAAGTAATAGTAGATGATAAGAGTATTAGAGAAGCACTAAGTTATGCGATGTCTTTACTTAGTTCCATCTCTTATAATGATACTATTATTGCAAATTTGATTGGGGAAGATGTATTAAATTACAACGAAATTGAGTTTAATATATTCGAAACTGCTAAAAATGAGAGCAGTTTGATTGAGTACGATGAAGATAGTGCATCAAGTGATAGTAGTAATGCAATACCAGATACAGATTTGATTAATTAAGAAGGTGAAAAAAATGGGATTAATTAATAAATTAAAAAATGCCTTATTTGAAGAAGAAGAAATAGAAATTGATTCAACTCCAGAGAAGGTAGTTATTCATGATGAAGCTGTGGAAAAGAAAGAAGAAATAGCAGATGAAATTCCTTTAGAGAATGAAAGAGAATTGTTTAAAGCGGAGAATACTTTTAAATTTCCGGAATTTGACGAGGAAGAGTTTGATATAAACTATGAACCACCAAAAGAAGAGGAGCCAATTGAAATCCCTAAGGTAGAAGAGCATAAAAAAATAAAACCAGCCAGTTATGAGTATGAGAAAAAAGTAAAAGTAAGCCATGAGACGCCAACAAGAAGGGAAAGAATTGTTACAGAAAAAGAAACAGTAAAGTCCGTATTTCGACCATCTCCGATTATTTCTCCCGTTTATGGTGTTTTAGATAAAAATTATAAAAAAGAAGATATCATTACTGTAGAAAAAACAGTCAGCGTTAAAAAGACTATTGATGTCGATATGGTAAGAAAAAAAGCTTTTGGTACTTTAGAAGATGATATTGAAAAAACTTTAAGCGAGCCTTTAGAACAATTTGTAAATAAAGAAACAAAAACAATTGATGAATTATTAAATGATTCTATTGATGAAACCATTGAAATCAATTTTGATGAACCAAATGAAGTATTAGAAGAAACGAATGAGTATCAAGATCTTGGTAATAATATAGAAGAAGAATTAGATAGAGCAGATGAAAACTTAGAAGTTTTGGATGAATTACCAAAAAGAAAAGAAGAAAGTGACACCTATGTAGAAGAAGATACATTAGAAAATGACTTATTTGATTTAATAGATTCAATGTATGACAATAGAGAGGAAGAATAAAAAATGAATTTTTGGTTAGAATTTTTACCTATCATTATTTATATTTTATTAATAATTATCTTAGTTATTGGCATAATATTAGGTGTAAAGTCTATAATAACATTAAATAAAGTAGAAAAAGTGGTTGACGATGTGAATGAAAAATTTCAAACATTAAACGGATTCTTTCACATTATTGACTATACTACAGATAAAATAGCTTTAGTTACAGATAAAGCCGTTGAAGGAATTACTTCTTTATTTAGTAAATTGTTATTTAAGAAGAAAAAAAATAAAATAGAAAAGGATGAGGAAAATGAGTAAAAAAGGTTTAGGTAAATTTATAACAGGTGCTGCTATTGGTGCTGGTATTGGTTTGTTGTTTGCACCAAAAAAGGGTAGTGAAACAAGACAAGACATAAAAAATAAAACGAGTGAAGTAATCGAAAACATTAAGAATCTTGATAAAGAGGAAGTAAAAGAAATATTAAATCAAAAAGTACAAGATTTAAAAAAAGATTTAGAAAATTTAAATAAAGAAACAGCTATTGAAATGATAAAAGAAAAAGGTAGTGCTTTAATAAAGAAAGCTGACGAATTAATGGATGCTGCTAAGGAAAAAAGTGCACCCGTTGTAGAAAAAGCAGCAAAGGAAGTAAGAGAAAAGACAGTTAATATATTGCAAAGTGCTATTGATAAAATTGAAGATACAGAACCCAAAAAAACGACAACAAAAAAGAAAACTACGACTAAGAAAAAAAACGCTTAGTCGTTCTTTATTTTGATGAAAAAAATTGAAATAATTAAGACTGGTTCGTTATTTAGAAAATATTATAAAAAAATATAATGAGCATAATATAGTATTAAAAATAGACTTTAATACAAATATGTTCGATAAATGTCCAATTATTTTTGCAAATAAAAAGCATAAAAACGTGATATAATGTAAGAGTATTGGAGCGAGATGTGTATGAAAAATAAATTTAATTTAACAAGAGAAGAAAATATCTTTATAGCCAAACGAAATATTGTGGACTACATATGGAAAAGTGCTAACTTAGAAGGAATTGCAGTAACGTATCCCGAAACACAAGTAATTTATGAAGGCGGTATTATAAATGGACTAACAGTGGATGAAGTGATTAAAATCAATAATTTAAAATATGCATGGGAATTTATATTAGAAAATCAAGAGTTGGAAAGCGATTATAAAGTGTTGTGTGAAATTCATAAAATTATTTCAGAACGTTTAATTCCAAATCCAGGGTATTTACGAACAACACCCGTAAATATTGGGGGAACAAAATGGCAACCTACTTTTCCAATAGAAAGTCAAATTAAAGAAGAATTAAGTGAACTTTTAAGCCAAAAAGAAAAAAGTAAAACGGAAATTGCTCTAGAAATTATGTTATGGATTATGCGCAGACAAATGTTTTTAGATGGAAATAAAAGAGTAGCTATGCTATTTGCAAATAAAATTATGATTGATAATGGATGTGGAATTATTACTATTTCTACCGAAAATCAAAATACTTTTTTTGAAAAATTAATAAAATATTATGAAAGTGATGATTTTGAAGATTTAAAAAATTGGCTTTATGAAACAAGCATAGATGGCATAAACTTATAAAAATTCTTGCAGTAAAAAAGTATCTATGTTAAAGTTAAGATAGTTAAAGTTAATGAAGAAAAATGTTTAGTAGTTGCTTCTTTTAGAAATAAGAGAATTCGTGTTTGGTGCAAACGAATCAAAAAAGAAGGAATGAAATACCCATTTGGAGTTAACAATGGTTACGCATTATAGTAAAGAGTGCATGATTTAATCATGAATTAAGGTGGTACCACGGCTTAGTCGTCCTTAGGATGAGTTAGTCGTGTTTTTTATTGGAGGTGAATTATGAATAAGCAAGCATCTATTAAATTAAATAAACTTAAAAGAATTACTTTTCAAGAATTAGATATTAAGTATAAAAACGATGTTTTATTATACGAGGAAAAAGAAACATTATTTTATAAAAATGATAAAATTTATACAAAAGATGGTAAGAATTTAAAAGATTTATTAAGGATTATAAAGATAAAAGATTTGTTTAGTATGAATTATGAGAATACGAATATATTGATACCAAGAACTTATGCAGAAAATCATAATCCAATACCATCTCATATTAGTGTACAATGTTTGTTTTTTCATAAATTAAATGCCAACGAATTAGAAAGTATTTCTGAGATTATTAAAAATTCAAATTACAATAAAACGAATTATGATACTATGTGGATTGAAAATGAAAAGAAGTTTTCTGATATAACCCCTCAAGATATCCTCTATATTATGAATAGAAGAGTGGGAGGCTGGGATGGCTCAGTAGCTAATCCAGTTATAGAATTATTATGTGCTGGAGGTCATTTGCCTACGGTTTGGAATGAAAATTCCCAATCATTTGAAACATTAAGTTATATAGAATTATTAGAAAAAGAAATTCAAGAAGAAGTAGGACTTTCTATATTGCCAGAACAAGTTTTAGAGTTGGGAAAGATTCATAATAAAGTATCAAATGAATTAGTAGTATTGTATGCTTTATTTATAGATTATAATCAGTTACTTCAAATTATTGATTTTTCTAAAGGGAATATTAAAGAAAATATTGATGGTATTTATTTGGGTGTTTTTAATGATGTCATGAAGTTGTATGATAAAAAGCCGAATTATTTTGCTGGTGGTGAAAGTGCAAAACAAAGTAATTTCCCTAGTGATAATAAGATAATGGAAAGAATTAAAGAGTTATTAGAGGCTCAAAATGAAAAATAAATATGATTTATCAAAAGAAATGGGTAGGAGGAAATAAGATGCATATTGAATATGAGGTCAGAATATTAAATATTAATAAAGATGAAGTCATTAGAAAATTAGAAGAATTAAATGCTGAATTTAAATGGGAAAGGCTACAAAAAAGATATATTTATGATTTTAATCCTATTCTTCCAACAAAATGGATTAGATTACGTACAGATGGTGAAGAAACAACATTGACAATAAAAAATATCAATTCATCTAAGATTGGTGGAACAGAAGAATTAGAAATAGGAGTAAGTGATTTAGAAAAAACTAATTTAATTTTAAAAGAACTTGGGTATGTTCCTAAAGCAATACAAGAAAATAAAAGATGTAGATATTATTTAAATGAAGTAGAAATTGATATTGATTCATGGCCAATGATTCCGGATTATATGGAAATCGAAGGAAAAAGTGAAGAAGAAGTAAATAGAACAATTGAACTTTTAGGCTATAAACAAGAAGATGTTACTACAAAAGATTGTCAAACTATTTATAAAGATTATGGGATAGATTTAAATAAAATAGAAAATTTAGAATTGGAGAGTGAAAGAAAATGACAGTTTATGAAGATTTAGAATGGAGAGGCCTTATTAAGGACCAATCTAGTCCAGAAATAAAAAATATTTTAAATGGTTGTAATGCAACTTTTTATTGGGGAACTGATCCAACAGCTGATTCAATGCATTTAGGACATTATAGTTCTTTAGTGACAGCTAAAAGGTTAGCAAAATACGGGCATCATCCCATACTTTTAGTTGGAGGAGCAACTGGTTTAGTTGGAGACCCTAGACCAACTAGTGAACGAGAAATAATATCTAAAGAAGCATTGGAACATAATTTGGAGGGAATTCGTAAACAAATTGATAAAATTTTTGAAGGAAAAGCAGAAGTTGTTAATAATTATGATTGGACAAAAGATGTAAGTTTTTTAGATTTTATAAGAGATATTGGTAAATATATAAATGTCAATTATATGTTAGATAAGGATATTATTCGTAGAAGATTAGAAACCGGAATTACTTTTGCAGAATTTTCTTACACATTAATGCAAGGATTTGATTTTTTACATTTATTTCAAGAAAAAAATTGTATTTTACAAGTTGAAGGGTCTGACCAATGGGGTAATATTACCACAGGTATAGAATTAATTCGTAAAAAATTAGATAAAACTGCTTATGGATTTACGATGCCTTTGATATTAGATAGTTACGGCAATAAATTTGGTAAAAGTGAAGGCAATGCATTATGGCTTGATATAAATAAAACATCCTCTTATCAGTTATATCAATATCTTATTAATACTGATGATAAAATGGTTATTCACTATTTAAAAGTATTTACATTTCTATCACGTGAAGAAATAGAAAGCTTAGAAAAAAAGAATAATGCGCATCCAGAATTAAGAGAAGCTCATCAAGCGCTTGCTCGTGAAATTATTACTGATTTACATGGTAAAGAAGAATATGAGAAAGCTCGTAGAATGAGTGAATCTTTGTTTAGTGAAGATATAACAAAACTATCTGCGGAAGATATTATTGCTAGTTTAAAGGATATTCCAAGATTTGATATAATCGAAGATTTACCATTAGTTGATATGCTAGTTAACAATTCTATTTGTAGTAGCAAAAGAGAAGCAAGAGAAATGATTACAAGTGGAGCAATTTCCATTAATAATAAAAAAGAAACAGATTTAGATAAAATAATAACAA
>CAYSFO010000051.1:0-7862 GCA_964430695.1 uncultured Muribaculaceae bacterium
CTTGAACCTCCGACCTCACGCTTATCAGGCGTGCGCTCTAACCAGCTGAGCTACAGGCCCATTTTGCCAATGACTATTTCATTTTATACCATTTTTAGACTTATTGCAAGTCTTTTTTCACTAAATATTACTACCTTTCTAATATTATATTTTTCTTTTAATATTAATTGTCATATTTTTAAGTTCTTCATAAATTTTATCTGTCTCTTCTTTAATCAACTTCTGGTCATATTTAATCGTATTTAGTACTTCTTCAATTGCCGCATCATAATCTCTTTTGTATTTTTCATTTAGTGCATGCCAATTAATATTAGCAAAAAGATTTGCTATTTCTTTCTTATAATTTAATTTATTTTGTAACATTAATACTGCTAAAACAGGGTAGCCAGGATATCCTTGCCAAAATGTTGCATTATCTGTTGATGAGTAGTCTTCATCTTTCCATTTTATCTGGTATGTTTTTTTGTTGTCTGATGAAGTTACAGTTGCTTCATTTTCTTTCATTTCGATTCTATTATCTGCTATGCAAGTATATGCTTCATATATTTTTGCTTTTGGAGGTAGTTTCATCATAAAATTCCTTCTTTCTTGTTAAAACTTAGATAAGTATTTCAAAAAAATTAAAATTTTTAGAATAGAAGATTCCTAGAAGAAAAGGATAAATCAATTTTAGAATTTTTTTCCTTGTTGGGAGGTTAAAGATTGTTTTCTTTGCATTGTTAAAACTAAAGCATGTAACCTAATTTTTAGATCCAGTAATTTTTCTGTTGTATAAATGTCTTTTGCATTAAAATCATAAGGTAGACCATATTTTTCAGCATAGGAATATAACATTGGGAATTGGTGTTTTTCAAGGTATTTCCATACTTTTTCTTCTTCATCATAAATAAAATCCATACCACAGATTGCTCCAATTTCATGTTTACATTGAACAGCTATCTCAGTACAAGCTTACATTATCTCTTGTGGAACTATTGCATTATTGGGAAGAATACCATGAGCAATTAATATTTCTTGTTCCTCCTCCGAATAATTATCTTTTTCAAGTAAAATACTGTCTCCGCCAGCTACTGTATTAGAAACAATACTTTCAGAACCTATAAAATAGGGTGATGATGGATCTGATAAATATTTATCAAAAAGACCATAGAATTTTTCTTGGGTATTAATTGTTGGTAGTGAATATTTAAGACTTGATGCTAAAATATCACCAGAAGATGAGGTGAGTACTCTTAAAGAAGTATTGTATTTTGTTGGTGTTTTAATAAATTTTTGTATTCTCATATTTTGATGAAACTCTTTTTTATAATCAACAAAGTCAATACTTATTCCATGATTGGAATGACCATTTTCATCAAATGTTAAATCTGGAAAACAATGCCATTGACGTTTTACTTCCTCTACAATTATTTTTCGGGCATAAGCATCGGCTTCTTTATAAAATCTTTTTAATATTTCAATCTGTTCGGGTGTCTTTATCAAAAATTTTTCTTCTCCACCTTGACTCTCCTCATTTTTGAGAACAAAAGGTAAGGGCGGAAGGAAAGTAGGAAACGAATCAATAGGGAATGTAATAGTTAGAGGTTTTTTTATTCCTGCATTTTCAAGACATGAATTTATTTTCTTTTCTTGTTTACTTCTATATTCTTCTTTTGTGTTATTGATATGTTTATCTAAGCAAGGACTAAAGAAAAAAGTATTTTCATTAACCATTTTACTATCCGTTACTATTTTATATCCTTTTTGATAAAATTGTTCAAACATTTCTTTGTATGCTTCATAAACGGGATTACTCTGATTTGGTGGATATTCTGGAAAAACAATTGCTTGTTCTTTTTTGTTTATCCATTCCGGTTTAATATAAAGACTTTCTGCATCAATATAAATTTCTTGACCATCGCCTTGTGGTAATTGAATAGATTCCATATATTATCTCCTTTAGTACTTAATTAATGAATATATTATAGCAAAATTTCTAATATAATAAAACTCGAACTTTTTAACATTCGAGTTTGCTATCTATTTGGTGTCCCCTCAGGGATTCGAACCCTGGACCCACTGATTAAGAGTCAGTTGCTCTACCAACTGAGCTAAGGAGACAAAATTTAATTCTTTTTTATTATAGCATAAAAAATTAAAAAGCGATATAAAAATCTGTTAGTTGTGTTATAATCTTTTAGAAAGAGGTAGTTTATATATGATGAAAACAAAGTATGAAAGAATGAGTAAGGAAGAAAAGAAAAGTTTAGTTAAAAAATATAAAAGTACTCCGAATGGAAAAGTAATGATGAATCGTTTATTAAGAGTAAATGCAATAGGAGTAGTGGGTATTTTTTATTCTATATTTTTATTGGTAAGCGAGTATCAAAATTTAACGTTTAAAAAAAGTCTTGTGATGATACCATTATTTTTAATTTCTATTTTTTTTCTATTTATGTCTTATCGATTAAGAAAAAAGGTATTAAATCAGTTTGCTATTAAGAAAAAATAATTTAAAAAGTCCGAATTTCGGACTTTATTTCATCTATGGCGGAGCAGGAGAGATTTGAACTCTCGCGCCAGTTACCCGACCTATACCCTTAGCAGGGGCACCTCTTCAGCCTCTTGAGTACTGCTCCATAAGACTACGTTTTCATTTTATAATATATTTCTGGGATAGTCAATCATTAATTTTTGGCAAAAAAAAAAGGAAAATAGTGTTTTCTATTCTCCTAAAGTAGCCGTTTTGATATTTTCAATATACTCATCCATGATTGTTAAATAAGTTTCTTTATTATTTTCTTCTTCGGTTGTTAATGTACTCATTGTATTTACGGTAATGATTTTTGCTTTGTAATCTTTTTCTAATGTAGTAATTAATTCTGTCTTTTCATCGGTATCTCGCATAAAAATGGTTGTATAGGTATTGTTATTAAAATTATTTTTGATATTGTTTAAATTAATCGTAGTAAGGTTTTCTTCCTCTTCTAATGATATAACGTTGAATCCATAATTGTTTAAATATTTAAACATATTTGAGGAAGCGATGATTGTTTCACGATTCGCAAGTTTTGCGTTTTCGGCGATACTTCTTAATTCGGCGTCCATAATGGATAATGTTTCTTCTAATTCTCTATATTTCTTTTCAATCTCCTCGTTTGTATATTTACTGTTTATTAATTCTTGTAAATTTTCTTTAATTGTTGTAGCAAGCATTAAATAGTAATTGGGTGATAACCATAATTCTTCCGTTCCATTTTGAACTTTTAAACCGTAGGCGACATCTATAATATGTAGTTTTCTATTTTTATTAATTAAATTTTTAGCAATTGTTAATTCATTCGATAATCCATTATAAATAAATATATCGTTTTTACTATATTCTTTGATTTGCTTTTCTGTCAAACTATAATTTTTTATATCAGCTTCATTAGGATAAATGCTAATGCTATTTCCTTCTTCATAGAGGTATTCCGTTATAAAATTGATTGGATATACTGTTGTTAATATATTTAAATTTTCACTATTTTTTGTATCACAAGCTGTTGTTAATAACATTCCAAAAAGCAGAATGATGATTTTTATTTTTTGCATGATTTTTCTCCTTCTTTGAAAACAGGGTCATAACCAAAATCTCCTTTGGGATGGCACCTTTTTAATCTTTTTATTCCTAATTTTATCCCTTTTTTCATTCCATATGTGTCGATTGCTTCTATCATGTACTGGCTGCAAGTAGGGGTGAAACGACAACAATTATGAGAAGCAAAAGGAATGATTTGGTAGCATCTGATGATGAAAATGAGTATTTTTTTCATGATTGCTTCACCATGTTCATTTTACTACATAATCTATTTAAAGTAAAATAAGATTTTATTATTTTTATCTTTGCGTAATGGACTTTATGTGAGCAATTTGGTACAATGAATAAAGAAAACTTGAAGGGTAGGTCCTTTTATGAAAGAAAAATTAGAAAGTTATGGTATATCTATATCTGATGAAGATTTATTAAATACAGCATTAACACATAGTTCTTTTTCTAATGAACATCATACAGAAAATTATGAACGCTTGGAATTTTTAGGGGATGCGGTATTAGAACTTGTATCAAGTGAATATTTATTTTTAAATACTTCTTTAAAAGAAGGAGATATGAGTAAAGTTAGAGCAAGTTATGTTTGTGAAGAAGCGCTAGCAGCATATGCAAAAGATATAGAACTACCGAAGTTTATTCGTGTTGGACATGGGCAAGAGAAAGATGTGAATGATACAATTGTTGCCGATGTCTTTGAAAGTGTTTTAGCGGTTATTTATTTAGAACATGGTTTGGAAGTTGTCAAAAAATTTATTTTAGATTTAATTGTTCCTTATATTACATCTCATATACATTTTAATTATGATTATAAATCACTTTTGCAAGAACTGGTGCAAACAGATAAGAAAAGTTTGGAATATGTTTTAGTAAAAGAAGAAGGTCCTGCTCATAAAAAGCTATTTACTATAGAAGTTCGCATTGATAACATGATTTATGGCCGAGGTACGGGTGGAAGTAAAAAGGAAGCAGAACAAAATGCTGCAAAGGATGCCTATCAAAAAAGGAGTAGATAAAGATTTATGTATTTAAAATGTATAAAAGCAAATGGCTTTAAATCGTTTGCAGATAAAACAAATATTTTATTAGATAATACTATTACTTGTGTCGTGGGCCCTAATGGAAGTGGGAAATCAAATATTGTTGATGCTATTCGTTGGGTGCTTGGGGAACAATCTGTGAAGTCTTTACGTGGAACGAATGCGATGAGTGATATTATTTTTGCAGGTTCTAAGTCTCGAAGTAGTGCCAGCCGTGCTGAAGTTACTTTGGTTTTTGATAATAGTGATCATTATTTAAAAAGTGATTTTAATGAAATTGAAGTAAAAAGAGTTTTATATCGTAGTGGAGAAAGTGAATATTTTTTAAATGGAACAAAGGTAAGACTGAAAGATATTACCGACTTGTTTTTGGATACAGGAGCAGGAAATGATTCTTTTAATATTATTGGGCAAGGAAATATTGAAGTTGTAGTCAATAGTAAGCCCCTTGAACGAAGAGTTATTTTTGAAGAAGCAGCAGGAGTTTTAAAGTATAAAAAACGAAAAGAAGAGAGTTTAAGAAAACTTGAGAAAACCAAAGAGAATATTGATAAAGTCAACTTAATTATTGAAGAATTAAAGGTGAATTTAGAACCGTTAAAAATACAAAGTGAAAATGCTAAAAAATATTTAGATTTAAAAGAAGAATTAAAAAATATTGAAGTAGCTACGATTACAAAAGAAGTTTCGGATATAAATGATACCTATACAAAATTACAAAAAGAAATAGATAGTATTCAGGCTTCTATTTTGGAGATAGATACAGATTCGGCCAATGATGCATCTGGTTTAGAAGTATTAAAATTAAAAAATATTCGTTTGGATGAAGCAATAAATGATACAAATAATCGTTTACTTTCTATTACAAGTAAATTTGTAAATCTACAAAATGAAAGAATGATGTATACGGAACGAAAGAAATTTTCTGGAGATTCTAAAGACGTTTCTAATAATATCGTTTCTTTAAAAGAAGAAATTTTGGAATATGATCAAGCAATTACTCTTTTAGAGAATGAAATAAAAAATGGAACGGATTCAATAAAAAAAGTAGAGCATGATTTAGAAGATGTTAATGAAGAGATGAGCTTTTCCAAGATAAAAAGAAATTCTTTACAAAATAAATTTCAAAATAATGTAAGGGATTTGTTTGCTTTGAAAAGTAAAGTGGATGTTTTAGAAAATAATATCTTAAATGATGTTAAAATACCTACTGCTGTAAAAAGCATTTTAAATCATGTGCGTCTTAAAGGGGTATACAATACGATTGGGAAATTAATTGAAGTTCCTGATTCCTATGTCTCTGCTATTGATATTGCCTTAGGAGCGAGTACAAATTTTATTGTGGTAGAAAATGAAGTTTGCGCAAAAGACTGTATTTCTTATTTAAAAGAAAATAAATTAGGAAGAGCTACTTTTTTTCCATTAAATATTATTAAAGAACGTACAATTCCAAAAGAGATTCTAGAAAGAATAGAAAAAGTGAATGGTTATATTGGAATTGCTTCTGATTTGATTTCTTATGATTCTAAATTCACAAATATTATTAAAAATCAATTAGGAAATGTCATCGTTGTACAAGATATTGATTCTTTAAATAAAGTAGGTCCTATTTTAGAATATAAGTATCGTATCGTAAGTCTTGATGGAGAAATTATGCATGCAGGGGGTTCTTTAACAGGTGGAACTTTCAAAAATGATAATAGTCTTTTAAAGGATAAAATGTTATTAGAAGCCACAAAAAAAGAAGTCCTTGAAAAAGAAGAAGAAAATAGTAAATTGCAATCAGATATAAAGAATTTTGAAGAAGAATTATCTCTTTTAAATACGAAAGAAGAAGATTTAAATCGAAAAATTATTTATTTACGTGAAAGTTTGAAAGATAAGGAAAATCTATTAGCGACAAAAACAAAGCAGCAACAAAATTTAAATAAAGAATTAGAAGGTTCAGAAGCACTAAAAGATGGAAGTGTCGATCATAAATTGTTAGCTTTGATGGATGAAGTGAATGAAGCAGAAATCGAGAAAAATATCACAGAAGACAATTTGAATCAATTAAAAGAAGAGAAGAATGCACTTGTTGGGAAAATTGAAGAATTAGAGAAAAAATATCGTGAGAAGAATAGTTCTTATAATAAATTACAGACGGATTTAAAAAACAAAGAAGTACTGCTTGGTAAGTTGGATATTAAATTGGATCATTTGTTGTTGTCTTTAAATGAAAACTATAATTTGACTTATGAAAAAGCTAAATTGTCTTTTGTTTTAGAGATGGAAGAAGAAGTAGCAAAGGCAAAAGTGACGAATCTTAAGAGTGAGATTCATCGTTTAGGAGAAGTCAATGTCTTTGCGATTGAAGAATATGATCGAGTAAGTACTAGGTATGATTTTTTAAACCATCAAAAAGAGGATTTAGAAGGTGCAAGCGCTAATTTAATGAGTATTATTGAAGAAATGGATACCATTATGATAGATAAGTTTAGTTCTACTTTTCAATTAATTAGTGAAGAGTTTTCGCGTGTATTTAAAAAGCTATTTAAAGGTGGAAATGGTATATTAAAACTTACAGATCCTGAGCATATTTTAGAAACAGGTATAGAAATTGTTGCAGAACCTCCAGGTAAGAAGTTAAATTCGATTGGTCTTTTGAGTGGGGGAGAAAAAACCCTTACTGCCATATCTTTATTGTTTGCTGTTTTAAATGTAAAAACGGTACCTTTTTGTGTTTTAGATGAAGTAGAAGCCGCACTTGATGAAGCAAATGTGGATGCGTTTGGAAAGTATCTTCGTGAATATAGAGAAAATAGTCAATTTATTTTGATTACGCACAAAAAAAGAACAATGGAATATGCTGATACTTTGTATGGTATTACAATGCAAGAATCTGGTGTTAGTAAGATTGTTAGTGTAAAACTTGAAAATATTTAATAAAGAGGTTTTAAAATTTGATTACTAGTCATTGCAAAAATTGAAAGATGAAGCCTTAAGCTTTATTTCAAATTTATATATAAATGAAAATATTTATTATTTTTACTAATTTTAAAAAAAAGAGTTATTTTTTAGACCAATTTAAATAAATTGGCAAAGAAGATTTTCAAAATTAGAAATCTTTTTTGTTTGAATTTTTAAAATTGGTAATTTGTTTATATTCTCAATGTATGCTAATTTTTAATTGCGAGGCGCAATGTATTGGTGTTTGCCGCTCATTAGAAAGGGTGGTCACATATGAATAAACAGGATTTATTAATTACTGCTTT
>CAYSFO010000052.1:0-7812 GCA_964430695.1 uncultured Muribaculaceae bacterium
CAGAAAAAGTAAATATCTACTATAAAGCAAGTTCAATCACCTACAAAGATACAACAGTAGAGAGTGAATTAAATAAACTATATGAATTAATAAAAGGAGAAGAAGAAGGAGGAGAAGAGAATGGAATGGAAGAATAAAAAGATCATCCCAATCATAATAGGAGTCATAGCAATAGCACTAATCATTACACTTGCTATCAATCTAACAAAGAAAGATAAACCAATAAACAAACCAAATAACCAACCAACAGAGATAGAAGAGAATAGAAGAGCAAGTGACACCATAGATAACTTCGAATTCACATTAGAAGATGTGAAGTATAAAAACAATTCCACAGAATTTGCCATAAAAATAACCAACAAAAGTAATGAAGCAAAATACTTAAATGAATTCCTAATCAGAGTAAAAGACAGTGAAGGAAATCAAATAGCAAGTGTATATGGAATCGTAGAAAAAGAAATAGAAGGGGAAGAAAGAATAAGTTGCTATTATGGAGGAGACATAAGTAACTTTGGAAGTATAGAATATGAGATAGAGAGGTAGTATATGAAAAGAATAATAAAGATAATAACAATTGTAGCATTATTAATGATACCACAAGTAAAAGCAATCACGAGTGATGAAGTCATATACCAAGATGACACAGTGACAAAAGCATTAGATGAACTAAACATATGTGCAACTGGAGGAGATGCAACATCAGATGAAATACTAAGTGGGAAGACAGCGTATGTACAAGGGAAGTTAATTGTAGGGACATTAGAAATATCAGGAGACAAAATTGCCTATGGACAAACCATAGGAGGAGTAAGTGGAACATACACAAGTGATGCAGATGCAGTGGCTGGAAATATATTAAAAGATAAAACAGCATATGTAAAAGGAGAACTCATAACAGGAACAATACCAAGTAAAGGAGCGGCGACATATACACCATCGAGAAGTAATCAAACGATTAGTGCAGGTCAATACTTAAGTGGAGATTTGACCATCAAAGGAGATAGTCATTTAATACCCGAAGCACTTAGATGTGGAGTAACAATATTTGGAGTAAAAGGAACAGATGGATGTGGGACTTACAAATTCAATGCTAAAGTAGGAGACTATGTCAAAATGACCCCAACAAAAACCACTTATTCTATAGCAAGTAGTTTAACAGGATGTACGCAAAATTCTGATTATGAAAAATCTGGATATTGTGGAGGCACTACTACTTCCAATGGAACGCAAACAATTAATCCAAGTGAGTTAAACTTATGGAGAATCATTAAACTAAATAGTGATGGAACCATCGAAATGGTATCAGAATATGTGCCAAGTACAGAAGTATATTTTTACGGACAAACAGGATATAAAAAATTTGTAGGAAGTTTAAATACAATAGCAAGTCAGTATGCTAATTCAACATACACAGTAGCGACAAGACATATGGGATTTAATAGCCAAACAGCAAACCTCAATGTAACCCTATCTGCTGCTACATGTAAGAATATGAATACAGAAGATAATAGTCTGGAAACAAAAGGTTGTGGGGATATAGGATATGAAACTGATGTAAATCTAGTAAAAACAGCAGTAGGGACACTAAAAGCCTATAGAGTAAATGCGACCACAGTTGCAAGAAATTATTGGATAGCTTCTCGTCACTTCTTTTATGCCCATTCCGCGGAGTATGGATTTTACGCGCGTGATATGGGCAGTGACGGTTCTCTTGGTATCTATTACATGTATGATTATTCCGGCTCGTGGTACAATGCTAGCGTTGCGGAGTGTGTTAGGCCTATTGTTACCTTAAAAGCAAATGTTTCTCCATCCAGTGGATCCGGTACCAGTTCTTCACCTTGGGTGTTGCCTTAACCTCTGGACAGATTTTGAGGATAGTGTGAAAAAAAGAGGTTGTTAGAGGAAAAAGACGCCCAACAATCTCCTAAAAAACATTTTTCATAAATAAAATTGTAAAAAAGGCATACAAAAAAATTTAAGCAATGTATATGTAATTAAATTGTTTACAATGCAGAGGTATAATTTGAAATTAAATTTTAGAGTAAAATCGATATAAGAATAACAAACTTTTTTAAATAAAGTTAAACCTAGCTTAAAGCTAGAAAGAATTATTCGAAGTTTTTCATTTTCATCTTTCTTATTATATCTGATATTAATTTTCTTCTTGAGATGATTATAATCGAGAGTAATAAAAATGACCTCATCGCGTCGAGTGTTGAGAGTCTTTTTATTTTAGTGATTAGCAATCTTTAAAATTAATGGTATAATAAAGAAAATTATAAATATAGAATTTGTGTATATACTAAAAAGAGAGGTGCGAAAGTGAAATACAAGAAATATGAATTTGATACTTACAATATTTATACAATTAAAACAGATAAATTTAAAAATTGCCATATGGAAATAACATTTTATGATAATGCCGTAAAAGAAGAATTAGGGCTTCGTAATTTCTTAGTAGATATGTTATGTCATTCTTCTAAAAATTATCCAAAAAGAAAAGATTTAGTGATAAAACTAGAAGAACTATACCAATCTTTTTTCTATGGAGTAACAAGTAAAGTAGGGAATATGGTACTCTCTAGTTTTGTTTTTGATTTTATTAATCCTTATTATGTAAATGATGATAAATATTTAAAAAATGTGTTAAGTTTTCCTTTCGAAATTATAGAACATCCGAATGCTTGCGATGGTATTTTTGATGAAAGAACATTTAATATTATTAAAAAAAGAATTTTAGCAGATATTGATTCTATCAAAGAAAATCCTGTGAATTATGCTTTTAGAAGAGCATTATTAAATATGGATAAAGATTCCATTACTTCTTCTTCTGTTTTAGGAACAAAAGAAGAAGTAGAAAGTATTACTCCAGAAAGTTTATATAACTATTATCATAAATTTTATGACAATAGTTTATGTAATATTTATATTATTGGGGATTTAGATATGGATGAAGTTGTGAAAATCATTTCCTCTAGTTTTCATAACAATTGTGTAAAAAATCACAATGTAGAAGCCTACGTAAATAATAAAAGAAGAAATAAAGAATTGATTGTGCAAGAAAAGGGTATTTTTAATCAAACGAATTTAGTTTTAGGGTTTCATTTAGGAGAATTAACCGAAAAGGAAAAATTTTTAACGTTAGGTTTATTTAATGAAATTCTTTGTGCGGGAGGATTAAAAGCCAAGATTTATAATTCTCTTCGTGAAGAAAATGAACTTTGTTATAGTGTTTCTTCTATCAATTCTAAATATGATCAAATGTATTATATTTATGTCGGGTTAGATAAAAAAAATGTTGCACTCGCTATTAAATTAATTAAACAAGGAGTAAAAGAAATGGCCAAAGGTAAAATAAGCGAGGAAGAGTTAGAAATGGCAAGAAAACAATTAGAAACTTCTTTAGATATTGTTATGGATAATCCGAATAGTTTAATTAATAACTATACTTTTCATACCATTGTAGGAACTCCTTTATTAAAAGATTTAAAAAATGGATATAAAGAGATTACGGTGAGTGAGTTAAAAGCGTTAGGAAAAAAACTGAAGTTAAACTTTGTTTATGAATTACAAAGCCGAGGTGATGAAGAGTGAAAGAAATTGAACTAAAAGGGATAAAAGAAACGATTTATTATGAAAAAGTTTTAGATCAAATGCCTGTTTATATATGGAAGAATGAAAAAGTAAAGGGAGTGTTTTGTGCTCTTGGAGTGAATTTCGGTTCAATTCACCAAGAATTTAAATTAGAAGGAGAAACAAAGTATCATAAAGTACCTAGTGGAATTGCGCACTTTTTAGAGCATTTAAATTTTTATGAACCTGATGGAACAACAGCAACCGATTTTTATACGCAATTTGGAAGTGAAGTGAATGCCTTTACTACTTTTAACTATACTTGTTATCATGTATACACCGTAACAGAAATGAAAGCCAATTTAGATCATTTACTCGATTTTGTTTTAACCCCTTGTTTTAATAAAAAAATGATTAATAAAGAAAAAAATATTATTATTGAAGAACTTTCTATGGATGAAGATTTTCCGGATACGAAACTTTATTTTACGCACTATGCGGATTTATTTCATAAATATAAATATAGTGAAATGATTACAGGAACCAAAGAAGATGTAAAAAATACGACATTAGAAGATATAATGCTTGTTTATGATTCTTTTTATCATCCAGAAAATATGTTTTTAATGGTTACAGGAAATGTAAATCCTTATGAAGTTGTAAAAGTCGTAGAAGATAATTTAAAGAATAAAGAACTACCTGCTTATAAAAATCCTAAAGTCAAAAAATTGAGAGAACCAGCTGCTATAGTGAACGAAGAAACAGAACTTTTTGGAAATGTAGAAAGTACAAAAGTAAAAATTTCATTAAAAACACCAATGAGTAGTTTTAAAAATATGGATAAAGTAGAATTACGTTTAATTTTATCTTTGATTTTAAATAGTAATTTTGGTTCTACGAGTGATTTAAAAGAATATTTAATGGAGAATGAATTAATTAATTATCTAGGATTTTCTCGTACCGTTATTGGAGACTATGTTATTATTACGATTTCTGCCGAAACCAAGTATCCGAAAGAAGCAATAAAAGCAATCAAAGAACAAATTAAGAAATTAGAAATGACAGAAGAGAATTT
Organism: uncultured Muribaculaceae bacterium; assembly: GCA_964430695.1. Taxonomy (GTDB): domain Bacteria; phylum Bacillota_I; class Bacilli_A; order RF39; family UBA660; genus MGBC108787. Next base: position 4,652 of record CAYSFO010000052.1, read on the forward strand.
AAAAAGAAAAATCAATTCGAGTATTGCAACCCTTGTTTTAAATTATGATGACATTATGAGCGTTAATAATGCCATGCAAGAAGAATTTTTAGCTTATGGAGACATTATTGATAATGTAAAGACGCATTTAGAAAATATTACGTTAGAGGATTGTTTACAAGTTATGAAAAAAATTGATCGAAAAAATATGGCCATTACCATATTAAATCCTAAAAAATAAAAGATTGCTTCTAAAAAATAGATAGGTTATAATTGTACTAGAAGAATAGGAGGAATATAGATGAAAAACAATAAAGGTTTTATTGCTATTTCTTTAATATATTCCTTTTTTTTAGTGTTTTTAATGGTATTGCTTGCTATTTTAACTAATTATACACAAGAGCGAATTTTGTTAAATGATGTAAAAAAAGAGACCCAAGAGTATTTGAACACTATCAAAGATTTTGAAAAAAAGTTGGCGAATATAGCTAAAGTGGGAGATTATGTTTCTTTGACTCCAACAAGCACCTCTTTTACAGTTGCAAAAAATCTAACAGGGTATACAAGTAATCAAACTCTGAATCCAAGTGAGTTAAACTTATGGAGAGTAATTAAAATAAATGAAGATGAAACCATCGAAATGGTGTCTGCTTATGTATCTAGTGTAAGTATCTCTTTTTCGGGGCAAACAGGGTATCTAAATCTGGTAGAAGGATTAAATGGAATTGCGGCCCAATATGGTAATAGCAAATTTACTATGGCAACAAGATATATGGGATATAACGGTCAAACCGCATCTATCACAAATAAAACGGCGTTTATTACAACAGCTCCTTGGACATCGAATACGACAAATAATAGTAATGAATCTATAGGGGGAGGAGACATATTATACGAATCTGAAGCCAACTTAGTTCAATTATCATTGGGAGAAATAGAAGCTTATAGAGTAAATGAACCAACAACGGGAGCAGATTATTGGATAGCTTCTCGTTATTATGCCTATACAAATGCTAACTCGTTTTCCTGGAATGGTAGAATAGTAAACACCAGTGGAGAACTTATCAACAAATCTCTATATTCTTATAATAATAGATGGAGTAGTGAAACAATCAGTGCTGCTATTCGTCCTATGGTTACTTTAAAACCTGGAATCACAGTTGTATCAGGAGCAGGCACGAATGATTCGCCTTATGAATTGTCTATTTGATTGTAAAAAATTTAATTTAATTGCTTTATAAATCGACTAATGAAAAAACTTATGAACAAAGGAATTACAAAAAAGAAGATAGATTGTAATTGCAAATCAGGAATGGGTAAGATAACAATTGCACTGGCAATAACCATTCCTAAAATTAAACTCATAAATATTTTTCGATACTTATTTAAAAAGTATAAAGAAACTTTACTTCCAATATAAAAACCGAAAGCATCTCCTAAAAAATATGTAAGAAGAGGAAGAGCAAAAATAAGATGTTGAAAATCAAGATTTGCTAAAAAGGATTTATATAAGAAGTATGGACCTAAAATCATCATAACCATGGATCCAGAAACGCCTGGTAAAATAGTGAAAAAACCATCAATAGCTCCGCAAAAAGCAAAATAGAGAATAAAGAGGAAAGAAATTTTTGGATATTCAATAATCACGGTGGTTGTTTCGGTATTTAGAAAAGAAAGAAAAAGAATGAAAACAAATCCTAAAATAAACCAAAAACCATTTGGTTTTATTTTTTCTTCTTTTATTAAGTCAGGAATAGAAAATAAAACAAAACCACTAAGTAAAATCATAGTACTACGGGGAAAAAAATAAAAGCAAAATTCAATAATTCTTGCAAATGTGATTGTACCAAGTAGAATTCCTAAAAGCAAAGAGGAAAGAATAAGAAGGTTTTCTTTTTTTTTAAAATGCGTAATCGCATTTGCAATCGTATCATATTTTTTCATGAGAACTAAAATAGTTCCTCCACTTATTCCTGGAATAAGACTGACAACTCCAATAAGAAATCCTGTAAAAAAATTCATAAGTTCACCAATTTATTTTATGTTTGATTGTGGAATTTTAAAACATATGATAGAATAAAAAAGCGAAAGGAAAATAGAACTACAAAAATATTGTGGTGACCATTGGGATATAAGCCTGTGGAGAATAATATTTTATCTGATGTCATTTACATTTTTTATTCAATTTAAATGCATTTTTGTCCAAAAGCTTACAATAGTATAAATTGATTACAAGGAGGATTTATGAAAAACGAAAAGATTACCTATAAGGTAAAAAATGTTAGAAAAAATAGGAGAAAATTAGGAAGTCTTACACCAGGGTATACCACTGAATTATATTCGCCCCAAGATGGTGTGCGAAAACGTGTACTTGTCCCTGCATCTAAAAATGAGGGTATAATTGGTATATTGATGAGAAAGCATAACATGAAGAGTTGGCATGACAATGTATGAAAAATATAAAGTATAAATGTTTATACATTTGAAAGTATAGATGGAGTCTATGGAGTGGTAGGAAAATGACAAAGCATGCACTAGATTTTTAAATGACTAAATTTATTAAACATAAGTAAAAAATATATAATTTTATTTACATGTAAACTAAATCATAAGTTCACCAATTCATTTTATGTTTTATTGTAGAATTTTAAAACATATGATAAAATAGGACGTAAGGAGGAGATACAAAAATGTGGAAATGGATAATACTTGCAATTGTGGTTTTAATTGTTCTTTATGTAATATCTGCTTATAATAAATTAGTAGTATTAAGAAATAGGGTTAGAGACCAATGGGCACAAATTGATGTACAATTAAAAAGAAGATTTGATTTGATTCCTAATCTTGTAGAAACAGTAAAAGGTTATACGAAACATGAAAGTGAAACGTTGGAAGGAGTCATAAAAGCAAGAAATACATTCTTGAGTGCCAGTACTCCAGAAGCAGAAATGGAAGCAGATGGAGAACTTACAAAAGCAATGACGAAATTATTTGCTTTAACAGAAAGTTATCCTGATTTAAAAGCAAATACAAATTTTATGGAATTACAAGCAGAGTTACAACAAACGGAAGATAAAATTGCAAGTGCTCGTCAATTTTATAACGATACTGTACTTACTTATAATAATCGAGTATGTATGGTACCAAGTAATATCATTGCTTCATTATTTAAGTTTCAAAAA
>CAYSFO010000053.1:0-7552 GCA_964430695.1 uncultured Muribaculaceae bacterium
TTTGTCAATAGTTTTGGTAAAATCTGCCATAAAATCAAAACAAAATGAGTCATCTTTTTTCAGAATTAACTCATTTTACTACATTATACACCCCTAATAGGAATAAACAATAAACTAAATCGGTTAAATTTCGCTTTTTTTAGTGTTTGAAAAGTAAACTAAATCGTATTTAAATCGTATTTAAAAAGTAAACTAATATCTCTCTATTAAATGCTCAATACAAGATATCTTCTTATTTGTAAGAACATAGTCTAAAAAGTGGTAATATAGATATGCTAAATATTTATTTTTAAAAGTTCTACTTAATAATCCACCTGCAACATTTTTTGTATCATCTAATGAAATAAAAACTTCATAACAATTTTTAGATGGTATATATCTTATAAAATTATAGAAAGTATAAATATCTTTATAATGGGTATTCATTTTAATACTTTGACTTTCTAAATCAATATTAGGCTGATTAGAATATTCTCTTAATCTTTTAGCAATAAAACGATAAGTGTAATCATTACGAATACAGATTTTCTCAACTTTCTTTTTATTTGCATAATGATTATGAATCCCTTTAGCACAGGCATAAAGAATCTCAATAGCTAGAGCTTGATCTCTAATATCACCTTTACAATCACGATCGTTTAAAAAGTTAGTTAAGAATATCTCACGAGATAACTCATTATATCCAAGAAATTCTTTTTTCTCTTTATTGGAATACATATCCCCAAGATGAATCTCTTTGAATGGCTTTTTATCTACTAATGGATTATTAAAGAAATAAATATCAAAATGCTCTAAACCACCAACAGACTCTTCATTATCAGTTCTATCACTTATTTCTTTAGATTGATATGAGTGAACTTGAATATTTAAAAGATGCCCAATTTCAATATTGATCCTTTCATGGCGAATACGACCATTTGATTTATAAAAGTCTTTTGTTTCAATCCAACTTCTTCTTGATACACCATTATGTAAAAGATTAAGATTAGCTGTTGTAATGGTAAAACCATCTTTATTATAGAAATTTAATAATCCATGATAATCTTTCTCACCAAACTTTTTAAAAGTAGGCTTTTCATTTTCATTATAATAATTAGGAATATCTTGATCCTTAAATAATTGTTTATAATCTTCAATAGTTAAAAATTCCATTTCATCATTAGGAGTACAGACAGTAGAATAAACATCACCATCTACAATTTTTTTAGTACCACCAAGTGAATCATTAATTTTAATGAAGTCACTTAATAAATCTATAAAATGATATCCACTATGGAATAATTTCCCATAGCCAAAAAGATAAGGATGGTTTTCTTTTAACATATCGTGAGGCATTTCCCATGCACCATCAGAATGAAAAATATCAATATTTGTAATAGGTAATTTATATTTATCAACAGTATCAGTTAAAATTTCTTTTATTTTTTCATATCCTCGATGGTACTGCCTTTGACACATAACTTTGCAACTTCCTTTAGAATGCTTTGCAAGATCTAGTATTTCATAATATTGTTTATGAACTTTCTCAATACTAGATAGAGAAGTCATATTTTTAGTTACAGTAATAGGTTTATCTGTTAAAACATTAAGATTATTTTTTAATCCAAACTCTAAATACATGAAGTGTCCTTTAGGTTCAGTAGAAATAATTAAATGAGTAATTTCAAAAACATTACAAACAGATAAAAGATTACTAGATACATCACTAGGCAAATGATCATAGTCTTTGAATTTATCATTTATAGTAAATATTTTTGTTTTCTTAAATCCATTATCATCTAAATATTTTCTAATACTATCTTTTTGTGAATCTAAGTCGATAACCAATGCTAAATTAATTTTATGCTTTTTAAAAAAAGGTAAATATATTCTTTTAGCATGAGGTCCAATGCCAACTAATGCAATATTCTTCATAACAGATTCCTCCTGATGGCTAATTATTATAAATCAAGAATACTGCATTTCATAAAACAAAAAAAATTAGTGCGATGCAAAAATGCACAGCACTATTTATCTAAGTGGCTGATTGATATAATCTTTAGCATATTTTCTTTTAAAATAATCTAGAATAGTATAATCTCTTCTTACAATAAATTTAGCATGATAAACACTCATCGCTCCCTCATGAGTAGATGCTTTCAAATTATCTTCACTATTTTTAATTTTTTCTAATGCATCATCCAATGGTAACCAAAGGAGAGTAGCACCATCCTCAATCTCATCTTGTGTAAGTCCTAATTGATTTGTATCTTCAATAACATGAGCAACGTAAACATAAGAAGTTTGGATAAAATTATCTTGTGATTTTTCTTCTTTAATAATCCCTAAACAATCATCGATTTCAATTCTACATCCTGCTTCTTCTAATACTTCTCGTTTAAAGGCATAAGTAGGATCTTCGTTTTCATCAATTCCACCACCGACTAATTTATACTCATTTTTATTCTTTTTATTTAAAATAGCAATATCGTTATTATCATTAAGAACAATACCTCTAGCTCCATAACGAATTCTAGGATTATTAAACTCTTTAATATTGAGATTAAAATCAAGATCCGTTAATACTTTTATACAATTCATAGTTAATCCCTCCATGAGGTATTATATCAAAAAAGAACAAATTATAAATCCAATTTGCCCTATAAATTGTAATTTAACTAATTAAATCGTCATTAATAGTAATATCACACTCATGTGTTGTTGTACATAACAAAATATTATCATTATTATCATAAAATGCAATATCGTCCCAACCAAAATCAGTACATTCCTGAACCCCTACATATTGTCCAAATTCGTCGTCAAAGCATGCGTAGAATTTACAGAAAGTTTCATACTTTGGTAAAAATTTAAAAAGTTCTTTTGAAGACTTTATTCTAAATAGTTTTTGTTTTTCACTAGTCTTTGTTCCCCACCATTCAGAAACTATTTTAGATGAGATAATATCATCTTGGAAATACTCAACTATTTCATTTTGTTTTGCATTATCTCTAAGCACTATTTCAATATAATCTGTTTTATCTTCTAATCTATTTAACATGTCTAGATAACTTTTATGATCATTTAATTTTCCTGTGTAGTCAACTAATTCCATAATATCGTCCTTCTTTCAAATTACTATTTGTTATTTTCCTTAATTACCTAAATTATAGCATTAAAAAGCCCTAATTGCTATACATTAGAGTCTTTGTTTTCTTCAATTATCATTTTTACAAAATCACGAGCAACATGATTCACATTTTTTGGATAGATTATACCAATTGGATTAATAGGCATTTCCTCTTTTAATTCAATTTTTGCAAGATTATAAGTTTCTAACTCATCTTCAATAAAATATCCTATACAATCATTTGCTTTAATATAATCAGCCATAAGCTTTGAATCAGGCATTAGATGTTGAGGATTAAGTGAAACATTATCTTTTTGTAAAATTTCATCTAACATTTGTCTTCTACGAGAACTCCCTGATATAACCAAATCATATCTTAATAAATCTTTTAAAGAATGAATATCATCCTTAATTTTTTCATAAAAAGTTTTAGAACAAGCAAAGCAAGTAGTAAAGTATGAAATAGGTTTGATTTCTAAATCATATTTTTCACTATAATTGGTATTTGGCAAATAATCGATTAAAACATCAATTTTACGATTTAATAAATAATCATTTAAGTTAGTGGCACTATCTGTAAATATTCTATATTTAACTTCAGGAAATTTCTTTTTAAATTTAGTAAGATACTCATTAAGAGCATAATCAGATATATTCCTTGTTGTTCCAATCGTTAATATGACATCCATATTTATGGATAACTCTTCAGCAGTAAATACATCAATACTATCAAAAAACTTTTCTAATACTTTAAATAATCTTTCGCCATCCAAAGTGAGCTCGAATCCTTTATTATTTGTATTAACTAATTTTAAATTTAAAATAGACTCTAGCTGACTTACACTTCTAGTCAAACTAGATCCCGAAATATTACTTTTTCTTCCTGCTTCAGCAAAATTCTTTTCTTTGGCAGAAACATAGAAATCGTGATAATAAATAAAATTGTTTCTTAAATCGATTAAGTCTAACACAAATACCACCCCCTAAAATTGTTTTATATAGTACATCGAAAGTAGGGAAAAGTCAATATATACAGGAAAATAGTGTAATCTATTCATAAATAGGTCAGTGAATAAATGATAATATAAAAAGTCATATTTTTATAAACCATATTTTTTTATTATATAGTCAAAAAATTGCTCTAACTCATATTTGGCTGAATTGGGTATATTAGATGCTAATATTTGAGAAGGTATATTTATACTTGATAATTGTTTTTTGTTTCTTATAAATGTTACTTTCTTTTCTTTTAAATATAATCTTTTTATTGAATAGCCATTTTCTAACCAACAACTAGATATTAAATTTTTACCTTTTTGTCTCCAATAACTATCATATACATATAAAGAATGACATAATTTATTATCAATTATTTCTTCAATTTCCTTGAAAGAAATTATAAATGTATACTTCTCACATTTTGAAAAATAATCATATAAATTTTTATACTTACTTTGTTTTTGGTTTTGATAAATTTTTAAAATATCAGGGTCTTGTATTTCGTTAATAATTGAATTAACATCAATTTCTTTTAAGCCTCTAAAATCAGAGTTAACAAAAATTGTTTCATCTTCAGCACAGAAACCGTGAACATATGCCATATTTCTAGTAGTTTTATCTTTTGAAGATAAATTTTTTGTTATTAATTTTCTTGATTGATCTGGATTAATAGGTTTATCACAATAATAGCATTTTCCATTTTGTCTTGTCCAAATAGTTTTAAATTTACCACTTACTTTTTGAATTTCTTGGGAATTTGTCCTTTTCTCAAAATATTCCGAATCTAAAAAGATATTTTGCTTTGTATCCATTTTATTATGTTCTACTAAAATTATATCAACTAGTTTAATCACTTTAATATTTTTATTTGTAGTTAGAGTAAAAATATCCCTTCCATAGTGATCTTTGAACCAATATTTTTTTATTAATTGCTTTATTGATTTTTTCGGGTACATTTTTTTCATTAAATTTAATAACAATGCAGATACGACAACATCTATATGATTAAATGAATCATATGCTTCGGAAACTCGATGATAAGTTGCCCACCCGTTTAATTTTGAATTTAATGTTTGGATTAATCTTTTTTGTGACCATTTTTTTTCATGATTTAAAATTATATCATAAAGTTCACTTTCAAATCTTTTTACTGCTTTCTCACTTGGTATACAATGAATGTTACCATCAGATTTATAATAAAATCTTGATAAAAATTCAAATCCACGTGTTATAGGTTCTAACTGAGTTTTAGTTTGTGATAATTGTAGACCTCGTTCAGCAACAAATTTTTTGATTATTTTTAAGTATTGTTTTGCTTTTTCTTCACTTCTTGCTGAAATTAAAACATCATCAGCAAATCTTATAACATAACCATCGAAATAATCCATATTTTTTTTATCTTGTAAATCATATAGCAATTTTTGTATTCCATCTAAGGTCATATTGCCTAGAATCGTTGATATATTGCATCCAAGAGATATACCAACATCACTTGGAAAAATTTCATTATTAAATACAATGCCTGCTTTAAGAAATTCTTTTAAAACATTTTTATTCATGGGAATATTATCTAAAAGCCACTTATGGCTAATTGAATCATAAAATGATTTTATATCGCAAATTAAAAACCATTCCGGAGCATTTTTTTCTTTAAGTAAATCTATTATAAAAGAATGAGCATCTAGGGCAGATCGTCCTTTTCTAAATGCAAATGACTTTCTATCGGCAGTCGCCTCTGAAATTGGTTCTAACATCATCATATATAAAAGTTGCATTGCTCTATCAAACGTTGTTGGAATATTAATTCGACGTTCTTTATTTGATTTTTCATCTTTAATAACAAATCTTTTAAATGGTTTGGCTTTGTAGTTTTTAGGATTCAAAGATAAAGTTGCTTTCATTTTTTCGGCAGATGTTACCCACTTAACCCGATCAATTCCTGAAGCTGAATTTAATTCTTCGGAAACTTTTTTCACTGCTAAGGCTTTTGCATCCAACGAAGAAACTATTTCTAAACTTAATTTTTTTATATCTTCATCTCTATACTTAAAAGTTGCAATAGTTAGTAATTTTTGCTTCCTTAAAAGATTACATTCAGCTTTGTTCCAATCAAATTCATCCCACATTTTAGATAGTAATTCATCGGGTAAATTAATATTATTCATTACTACTTACCTTTAAATCTATTTCTAAAGAAATAGGACAATGGTCAGAACAATTAATTTTGCTAAAAATTTTAGAATTTATTATATGGTCTTTTAAAGATTGCGACACAAGAAAATAGTCTAATCTATAACCAATTTTATTGTTTCTAGTTTTTTTACCAATACTCCACCATGTAAAGCAATTTTTTTCATAAGGATTTTTATATCGATAAGCATCAATAAAGTCATTATTAAGAAAATTATCAAATTCGTCTCTTTCGTTATCAATAAATTCAGAAATATAATTTTCATCATTGGAATCAATTTCCGTTAAAGCAATATTAAAATCTCCACAAATAATCACTGCTTTGTTTTTTTCTAACGTCATTATATAGTCAAAAAATATTTCATCCCATTTCATCCTATAATCAATCCTTGCTAGACTTGATTTAGAATTTGGTACATAGACATTAACAAGAAAAAATGAATCATATTCAAGCGTTATAATTCTTCCCTCTGAATCAAATAATTCATTAGCGAATCCATATGTAACTGAACGTGGTTTGAATTTTGTAAATATTGCTGTACCTGAATATCCTTTTTTAGAGCAATAGTTCCAATAGCAATAATAATCTTTTAGCGAAAGTAAAGGTTCTTGACATTTAATTTCTTGCAAACAAAGAATGTCAGGATTTATCGTATCAATAAAATTTAATAATCCTTTTTCTATACTTGATTTTAAACCATTAACATTTAAAGAAAAAATCACCATATTTTAACTTCTTTCATTTATATAATTCTTATACATATAATTATAACAAAAATGGAAAAAAATTTACTTTATAAAAAATGTATTCTTAGCATTTTTTAAATAGTTTCTTAGACATAAATATTATTTTAAATTGGATTGTTTCTTATTTGTGTATTTTACTCTTCTCACATAATCTTCTTCTAAGATTTCCATATTATTTATTCCACTTTTTGGATAATTTAACAAATCTTCTGTTTCAACAATCAAATCAATAATCTTTTTTTCAGTTTGTTTTGGAATACAACTACAATATTTCTGATATAAGGCATCTAATGTATGATGTATTACAATAATTCCCTCATCTAATACATAATCTCTTTCTATTACTTTTTTCATGTTAACACCTATCTTTCTATCACAAATTAATTATTCTTTCATTTTTAAATATTTCGTTTGTTTCTTCACTCATTTTCAAATAAAGAGATTTAATTTTCTCTTCATAACTTTCAATTTTTTTGGTGTACTCCTTTAGTTTCTTTTTTTGGAAGA
>CAYSFO010000054.1:0-7280 GCA_964430695.1 uncultured Muribaculaceae bacterium
GATTAGAACAAGGCAAAGAAGAAGGTGCAAAACAAAAAGCAATTGAAACCGCTAAAGAATTATTAGTATTAGATCATCCTAAGATGGCTATAGAACAAATTTCTAAAATTACAAAATTATCTCTTGATGAAATAGAAAAGTTAAAAAAATAACTGAAGGAAAGTTTCCTAAGTTTTAAGTAATAAATTTAAGTAAATATCATAGTTTTTATTAGGTGATGTTATTTGAAAAAATTGGGGATGTGCTTCTTAGTATTTTTCTTATTTATTGGCATTGTAAAAGCAGAAGATTTAACACCAAATGCCGAAAGTGCTATTTTGTTAGAAGCATCTACAGGCAAAGTTTTATATGAGAAAAATGCAGATGCAAAGCTTGCTCCAGCTTCAATGACGAAAGTAATGAGTATGCTTTTGATTATGGAAGCGATTGATAATGGAAAACTTAGTTTTGATGATGAAGTGATTATTAGTGATAATGCCTCCAGTATGGGTGGTAGTCAAATATTCTTACAAACAGGAGAAAAATATAAAGTAAGTGAGTTATTAAAAGGAATTGCTGTTGCATCAGGAAATGATGCAGTGGTTGCTATGGCAGAAAAGGTAAGTGGAAGTGTAGAGGCTTTTGTGGAATTTATGAATGATAAAGCGAAGGCGTTAGGACTTACCAATACCCATTTTGATAATCCGCATGGACTCGATAGTGAAACACATTATACAACAGCTAGAGATATGTCTATTATGGCAACGGAATTATTAAAACATGAGAAGATTTTAGAGTTTACAAGTATTTATGAAGATTATTTAAAAAAACCAGATGGTTCTAGTACATGGCTTGTAAATACCAATCGTTTAGTTAGATTCTATGAAGGGGTCGATGGCTTAAAAACTGGGTTTACAACAACTGCTGGCTATTGTATAACAACGACTGCCAAAAGAAACAATATGCGTCTTTTATCGGTTGTTATGAAAGCAGAAACGAGTGATTTACGAAGTAAAGATACGGTGAATATGTTAAATTATGGTTTTAATACCTATAAACTAGATACACTCCTTTCTAAAGAACAAGATTTAGGGGAAGTAACAATTGAAAAAGGCAAGAAAACAAATACTAAAGTCTATTTAGAGCAGGATGTAACGATTTTGAAAAAAGTAACGGATGAAGAAGTAAAATATGATTATAATTTGGTAGTAGAAGATATAAAAGCACCCGTTTTAAATAATGGAAAAGTAGGATATTTAGAAGTGATGGATAATGAAGGAAATATTCTTAATGAAATAAATGTGATTGTTAAGGAAGAAATTAAGAAAGCAAATATTATTGATTTATTAGAGAGGGTTTTAAAAATGCTTTCCAGTGGTAATCCAATTTAGATTTACATTTGTTTACGGCCGTAGGTTGTAAATAAATGTATTTTAATTTTACGGTGCTATAATATAAATAGTGTATAAGTGAGGAATTTATGGAAAATGTAAAAAATAAAAAACATAGTAAAAAAAAGTTTTTTAGGTATTTATCTCTTATCTTATTTGTGGTTACTCTAATTAATTTAGGACTTTTATTTTTCTTAAATGTAATGCCTTTTATTTATTTTAGTATTTTAGCTGGAATATTACTTGTTTTTGATATTTTTTTATCTTGTTTACTATTAGGAAAGGGTTGGAAAAAAAGATTATTTGGTACAATCCTATCCTTTATAAAACTTATTTTAATGTTATTTATTTTTGTATATTGTTTTCATACGATAGATTTTTTACATAAGATTCAAGGTGGAAATTATAATACGGAAAATTATAGTATTCTTGTTTTAAAAGAGAGTCAATATGATAAATTAAAAGAATTAAAAGACAAAACTGTTGGAATTATTAAACTTGGTGATGATTACGGATTAGAAGAAGCAAAGAAACAATTAAATAAAAAAGGTCATTTCAATTATCAAGAGAATGATGATTTGACTACTTTATTGAGTCAACTTTTAGAAAGAGAAGTAGATGCTATTTTAGTAGAAAATGCAGAGAAAAGTATTTTGGAAGAAGAACATCCAGAAATTTTAGAAGTAGAAAAGGTTATTTATACATTTTCTGTGGATATTGAAATTAAAGATGATTTAGTAAAAGATGTTAATATTATGAAAAAACCATTTAATATTTTTATTTCAGGAATTGATAGTTATGGAAAAATTAGTAGTGTCTCAAGAAGTGATGTGAATATGGTAGTGACTATCAATCCGATGACACATAAAATTTTATTAACTAGTATTCCAAGAGATTATTATGTAAAACTTCATGGAATTAACACAACTTATAAAGATAAGATAACCCATGCGGGTATGCATGGAATCAATTCTTCTGTTAAAACCGTAGAAGATTTATTTGGGATTGATATAAATTATTATGCCAAAGTGAATTTTACTTCTTTAGTAAATTTGGTTGATGAACTCGGGGGTATTGATGTAGATGTGGATGAAACCTTTAGGGCGTATTATGTAGAAGATAAAGTGGTAGACTATACTTTTAAAAAAGGAATGAATCATTTAAATGGAAAACAAGCCCTTGCTTTTGCTAGAGAAAGAAAAAGTTTAGCTTTAGGAGATGTGGCTCGTGTAAAACATCAACAAATGGTTTTAGAAGGAATAGTAAATAAAGTATTAACGAAGAATATCATTACAAAATATAATGATTTGTTAAATGCTTTAGAAGGAAAGTTTGTTACCAATTTAGGAACGCAAAATATTACAAAGTTAGTCAAACAACAAATCAAGAATAATGCTTCTTGGGAACTAGAAAAAAATACTTTAAAAGGGACAAATGGTTCTGAATATACCTATTCTTATAAATCCAAAAAAATGTATGTTATGATACCAGATGAAGACTCTTTAACAGAAGCTAAGGAGCAAATAAAAAGGATTATGGAAGGTTAAATAAAAAAATTTGTTAAATCTTGTCATAAAATAACATTTTTGTTATAATCTTTATTGGAAAGAGGAGTTTTTATGAGTAATAGAGAAGAATTTGAAAAGAATCTTAAAAAAGATAAGATTTATTTGATTTTAGGTATTTTATTTTTTGCTTTCTCAGCTATATCTGCAGTTATCATTTACCTAAATGTTCAAAAAGAAATGAAAGATGTTGTCCCACTTGCAGATGTAAAAACAGAAGGAAAATATGCTTCTGTAGATGTTCAAGTTATGACCGATTATTTTGCTACTGAGGATTCTACAGCTATTGAACATAAATCTTATTTTGTATGGGATGATAAGTATATTTACATTGTTGATTTGAATGATGAAACTAGAGAAAAATTAAATGAAATCTATGATTATTCTTATAATCAAGAAGAAGATGCTGTAGCACCAGCTACGGTTACAATTAAAGGAATGACAAAAACAATTCCATCCAATTTGAAAAAGATTGCCATTGATTCTTATAATAAATTATTTAGTGAAAATTTATTAACAAGTAGCAATTTTAGTACTTATTTAGGAGTTGTATATTTGAATACTTTTGAAAGTCCAATGACATCTTTACCTATGAAGTTAGTTGGGGCATTACCAACATTCGTGATTGGAGTCATTTTATTAATCGTTTATTTAACTAGAAGTCGTACAACGAAGAAAAGTATTGAAAAATTAGAAAATAAATGGGAACAAGTTCTAAAAGAAGTAGATTCTACAGATGCTATTTTTTATAAAAAAGCAAAATTGTACTTAACAAGAAACTATTTAATTAGTTATTTAAATGGTTTAGAGGTTTATGATTATAAAGATATTGTTTGGGTTTATCCTCATGAATATCGTTATAATGGATCAGTTTCTCAAAAAAGTATCTTTGTTGTTACAAAGAATTCTAAAGCACATAAATTAGCAACAGTCAGTGCAAGTAAGAAAAATTTAGTTTTATTTGATGAAATGTATAATACATTTACCAATAGAATGCCAGATGCTTTAAGTGGATATACGAAAGAAAACAAAGAAAAAGCAAAAGAAATGTACCAAAAATAAGTCACACAAGTGGCTTTTTTTATGCAAATATATTTTGACATCCTTTGTCGAATGTGTTTAAAACTTGATTTATTTATTCTATATTTCATATAGCAAAGGTGATGAATATGTTTCATATGGATTTAGAATATAATAAAGGAATTTTATTTGCTAGACTTCGTGGGAATTTATCTCGTAAAGGGTCTTATAAATTAAATAATTATTTAGTACCTGTTATTTTAAAACATAAAATTAAATTTTTGGTTTATAACTTATTTGATTTAACAGAAATAGATGAAAGTGGTATGGATGCCATTTTAAATACAAAATGTGCCATACGTGCAAACAAAGGAAAAATATTTTTATGTGAAGTTCCTAAGGAATTTAATAAAGATATTCGAAAACTTCATATTAAAGAGACAACAAGTGAATTATCTGCATTAGATTTAATTCAAGTTTAGGAGAAAATAAACATGACTACAGAAGAAGCAGATATCGTTAAGGCAAATATGGGGTTAGTCTATGAAATTGCAGGTCAATTTTATGGAGCAGAACGAGAAGATTTAATTCAAGCAGGAAGTTTAGGAATTGTAAAGGCTTATCGAAAATATAAAAAAAATGAAAACACCAAATTTTCAACCTATGCTTTTTCCTGGATTTTAGGAGAAATGCATGAACTCGCTTCTCAAAAGCAAATCAAAATAAGTCGCGATGTATTACGTCTTTATAAATTGATAGAGAAGACAAGATATTCGTTAGCACAAAGATTAAATCGCGTTCCAACAAACGAAGAATTAGCAACCTATTTAGAAAAAGATGTAACCGTAATCGAACAAGCAATTCAAGCAGGTTCTGCAATTGTAAGTAGCTTAGATAAAGGAGAGTATGATGATCGTAGCATTTATGAAACGATTCCAAGTGAAGAAAAATTATTGATAGAAGATCGACTAGCAATTAATGAAAGTTTAGAAAGTTTAGGCAGTGAAGAACAACAAATTATTAAATATCGTTATTTTGATGATTTGACACAGAGTGAAATTGCCAAAAAACTAAACATGACACAAGTAATGGTTTCTAGATATGAGAAAAAAGGAATTGATAAAATGCGAGAGTATTACATACAAAATTAAGGAATTGTTTATAAACAGTTCTTTTTTTCTTTTGCATAAATTATTTTGATTGTTCTCATAATAAAAATGGAGGTATCTTATGAATAAAGATGAATATAAAAAGTTAGTGCAACGTTTAACTCCAAAAGAAAATAAAAGTAAAAATGCGTTTGTTGCTTTTTTCGTTGGAGGATGTATCGGAGCCTTTGCTGAACTTATGGTAACAATCATCGTTCATTGTTTTGCAGCATCTAGAGTAGAAGCTTATTTATGGACTTGTTTAATCGTCATTTTTGTTGCTAGTTTGTTTACTGCATTAGGTTTTTTTGACAATTGGGTAACAAAAGCAAAAGCAGGTTTGATTCTGCCGACCACTGGTTTTGCCCATTCAGTTACGAGTGCTGCTTTAGATTATAAAAGAGATGGTTTGATAACAGGAATTGGTGCTAATTTCTTTAAGCTTGCAGGTAGTGTAATACTATATGGAATTATTAGTGCATTTTTCTTTGCTGTTTTAGGGGTGATTATTTATGGCTAGTTTGAAATTTAACAATGTATATATAAAAGATGCATATTCCATTGCGGGACCTTTAGAAAGTGAAGGACAAATCCATAAATACGATTTGATGATGGATGATTATTATTATGGGGAAAAAACATTCATTGATGCGGAGATTAAAATGCAAAAAGATGTCATTGATAATTTACTTTTTCGAAATAGATTAGGTAAGAAAATGGATTTACTAATTGGGGGAGATTTATCCAATCAAATTACAATCACTAATTTTAATGCTAAAAACTTTGATATTCCTTTTTTAGGAGTTTATAGTGCTTGTGCCAGTTTTGCAGAAAGTTTAATACTTGCTAGTACTTTTATTGAAAGTAGAGCAATTAAAAATGCCATTGTTATTACAAGTAGCCATAATTTAAATGCAGAAAGACAATTTCGTTTTCCTATTGAGTATGGTGCACCAAAAGCAAATACAACAACATTTACTGCAACAGGAGCCGTTGGAGCTATTGTAACAAATGAAAAAAGTAGAATAAAGGTAGAATCAGCGACCATTGGAACTGTGCAAGATTACGACCAAAAAGATGCAACACATATGGGAGCAGTAATGACGCCTTCTGCTGTTCAAGTACTTTTAAAGCATTTAGAAGATTTAAAACGAGATGTAAATTATTATGACGTTGTTTTAACAGGAGATTTAGGAAGTATTGGAATGGATATTTTTAAAGAGTTTTTAAAAACAAATCATAATATAAAAATTAAAAATTATATAGATGCAGGAACAGAGATATTTGTCCGTAGTCAAGAGATTTATTCAGGTTCTAGTGGGCCAGTTACTTTGCCTCTTGTATTATTTAATAAATTATTAAAAAGTAGTAAATATAAAAAGATTTTAATTATTGCTACAGGTTCGTTACATTCAAAGGATACAACGAATCAAAAGAAAACGATCCCTAGCATTGCTCATGCTGTTAGTTTGGAGGTAGTCTCATGAATTTTTTAAGCGCATTTCTTTTTGCAGGAATCTGTTGTTTTCTTGCTCAAATTATCTTGGATAATACAAAACTAACACCCGGTCATGTTACAAGTATTTTTACTATTTTAGGAGCTTTTTGTGGATTCGTAGGATTGTATGATAAATTCATTGCTTTTGCAGGTGGGGGAGCTACGGTAATCATTTCTAATTTTGGTTATGTTCTTTATAAAGGTGCATTTCAAGGATTCCAAGAATTAGGTGTTTTAGGGTTATTTTCGGAGTTATTATGCAATAGTTCTTGTGCAATTGCTGGAGCTGTTATATTCTCCTTTATTTTAGTATTATTATTTAAACCAAGAGATTAATTAAACATGGGAAATAATGTATTTAAGAAGATAGAAAATAAAAAATCTATCTTTTTTAATTTTTGCATAAGAAAAAAAGGAAAATGCAAATTTGCAGTGTATATATGTTAATAGGAGATGAAAGTAATGAATGCAAATGTAAAAATGAAAGAAAAAAAGTTCTATACTTGTAAATGGGATAGAGCTTTTAAGGAAGTCATGTTAAAAGAAAGTAATCAAGATATTTTAAAAAAGATTTTAGAAACCGTGTTGCATACCAAAATCATTTCAATCACAGAACAAAATATTGAAAGGAATACTGGAAATCTAAAAGTTAGAAGAAAATATTTAGATATTTTATTAG
>CAYSFO010000055.1:0-7151 GCA_964430695.1 uncultured Muribaculaceae bacterium
AAGTAGCATGATTTAGTTCATCTTTAGAGATTCCTGTAATCGCATGTAATACATCCACTACCATTTCTCTATTATTTTGATGACACATAACGGCTTTAAACATAGCATCGTTAAGTAGATTAATCTTTTTTTCTTCTTCGAAATTCATTAAAACTCCCTCTTTCAAAAAACAATCTACCAAAGAAGAAAGGTTTAGGCAAATCTCCGATTTTTAAAATTCGTAACAAACTAAAAAGAAATGCCTAACCAATTATTAAAATTGGTAAAACATTTCTTAAAATTTAATGTAATTTATACAAAATGAGTAAAATTTTTTATTAATTATGTACTTTTATTTCCTCTCCAACTAAAATCTCATTTTTATACTCTTTTGTTTTTATCGTATAAAATTTATTTTTTTCTAATTTTCTAGAAATTTTTATTTTCAAATAGTTGGAAGTAAATCCAACACTTTCTGTATCATAGACTTGTTCAATTAAAACCTCTACTTCTTGATTTACATGATTTAAGTAGTATTCTTGTTCTAATTCTTTACTTACCTCGTTTAATCTTTTACTTCGATATTTTTTCGTTACATCATCCACTTGCTCTGGCATTCTACTGGATGCTGTCCCATCTCTTTTGGAATAAGGAAATACATGAATTTTAGCAAAATTCAAATTTTTACATGTATCAATTGTTTCTAAAAATAAATCTTCTGTTTCATAAGGATGTCCAACAATGACATCTGTTGTAATACTAACATCTGGTTTTATAGCTCTTATTTTCTTTATTTTTTCTTTAAAATAATCTAAGTCATACTTACGATTCATACGTTTTAATATTTCATCACTTCCTGCTTGTAAAGGAATATGAAAATGATTTACAACTTTCGGATTATTTTTTATTTCAAAGAGCATTTTATCATTTAATTCTGTAATTTCTATAGAGGAAATGCGAATTCTCTTTAAATTCTCTAATTTACTTATTTCGTGTATTAGATCAGCTAGGTCATGAACTCCATCTGGATTATATGACCCTGTATGAATTCCTGTTAACACAATCTCTTTGTGTCCATTTTCTACTAAATTTTTTATTTCTTTTATAGCTTTATCAAAATCTTTACTACGAACGTTTTTGCGAACATAAGGAATGATACAATAACTACAAAAATTATTACAGCCATCTTGAATTTTTACAAATGCTCTCGTATGACTAGCAAATTTTTCAATTTCCATATCCTCAAATGGCAAATTTTTTTCTTCATAAAACTTTACATATTGCTTTTTGTTTTTTACATATTCTTGTATTAAAAGATGAATCTTGCTTTTGTCTCTATTTCCTATTAAAATATCTATCCCTAAGCTTTGATACTCCCCTTGTTTATTTTCACTACTACAACCACAAACCACTACAATTTTCCCTAAACGTTTCGCATGACGAACCATTTTTTTTGATTTATTATCTGCCATATTAGTTACAGAACAAGTATTGATAATGATGATATCAGCCTTTTCATCCTCTTCTACATAACAAAACTTATTTTTCACTAAATTTTCTTTTATCATTTCACTTTCATAAGCATTCACTTTGCACCCTAAAGTTATTATATTAAATTTCATTGATTCACCTCAAAATATGTTTGTATTATATCATCAAGAAACAAAAGAAAAAAGGCTTTTCGCCTTAATTTAATAATTCATTTAATGCTTTTAATGTTTCTAAAAATGCTTCTTCTTTTTCAAAATTAAATAAACTATTTGTTTTGTCTGTCTCGTTCTTTGTATCCGTAGTGGTAAGAGAATTTAAATTAATCTTTTTTATGGAAACTTCATTATTTATCAGTTCTTCTTTGTCATAATTAATCGTTCCTGCTTGTTTTTTCTTTATTAATTCATCATAACTAATAATCGCTTTTTCTTCTTGTTCTTCTTCATAACTGGTAAATTCAACTGTTTTTGGTTCGGCATTTTCAATTGTGGTTACGATTTCTTTTAGGTCAATATCCTCATTATTAAACAGTGTCGTGGCTTCTTCCTCTTCTTCACTTGTTTTTATAATATAAATTAAAGAAACAACTAAAATAATCAATATTACAATAGCAACATATAATAATAAATCCAATTGGTTTAAACTTTTAATAAACCCAAGTATATCACTAAATAGTTGTTTCATACTTCTCACTCCTAATTCCATTTTACCATAAGTAAAGACAATGTGTAAATAAAACAAAAAGATTTACATAGTAAGATGTAAATCATTCTTTTATCTTATAAGGATCATTTAAAGTCCCCGATCCACTCACAATTGTCTTTTTTAAAAGTGTAATTACTGGTTTTATTCCTCGGTAATAACTACCAACACTTTCTGTTTGTAATTTTCCGTCAGAACTTATTTCAAAAAAGATTATTTCATTATTTTCGCTTGTATTTGGAGTTAATGTCCACCAAGAAGTTCTATCTTTTTCTGTATATAAATAATAATTTGTATTTGTACTATTTTTTGTTGCTCCGGCGAAGACTACTTCATCAGCATTTAAAAGCCCAATTTTTGACGAAAAGCTAGTTCCTAAACAATTATAGGTCTGATTAAAATCTGTAAGTAAACGTGTATTGCCTAAATAATAGTTTTTATTGTTTTCTACAAGTCCAATAGAATCATCTGTGCAATATTTAAAAGGCATGAGATCTGCTTCTTGATTGCTTAAATTTTCTTTATACCAATCTTGCAATGTATTATAAATATTTGATTTTGTAAAATCTAATTTTTCGTTTATAGATTCTGTACTATCGGTATCATAAAAGTTTGCTGTACTACTAATCATTTCATTTAAAACTAATTTTACACTTCCATTGCCATTGATTCTTACAATCCGCCAAGTCATATCAGCAAATTCTACATAATTGTTTTCTACATTGCCTCGAAAATAATAAGTTATTCCATAATCGTCAGTTGTTTCGATCAACCCTTCATTACTTTCTGCTGCTTCTTCCCCAATTTTTGTTTGCGCTTCTTTTTTTATTTCATTATCTTTTTGAATAGTAGTAGCAAAGTATTCCTCTGCTTCTTTTTCAATGGCAACGACTAAAGTGGCACTTAAATTTAGTTTTTCAGATCCATAAATAGTGAATTCATAAGAATGGGTTGAATTTCCATCAATAGCAATCGAGTTTGTTAAATATGTCTCTTGAAGAGAATAATCATTTTGTTCTATATTTAATTTGTTATTTTTTTCTTTCAATGTAAAATTAATATTTTGATTTCCTTTTATATTGTCTAAATAAATAGAATAAAATGTTTTTTCCTCGTCATTATTCGTTATAGAAAAAGAATATGTTTTTGTCTGCTCATCCATTTTAATTTTATTTCCATTGATATAATTGATAGATAAATTGTTTTCGACAACAATTAAAGGATTTCGACTCTCCATATATTTTTGATATTTTGCATAAAGAATTAGCATTAAAATTATTACTATTAAAAATAATCCTATAATTTTAAAAATTGTTTTATAACTCTTTTCCATACAATCAACCCTTTGTTTCTATATTTAGTATAGCAATGGCAGTATGCCTTGTCAAATTATGATTTGTTAGTATTGTAAAGAAAAAAACATTTATTTTTTTAAATGTTTTTGGAAATTTTTAAAGACTATATCATCGTCTAAACCAGTATCTGCTAACTCTTCTAGTAGTTTCTTTTGATTACGGTTTAGCTTTGTAGGGGTTATGACATTTAAGATAACATACATATCTCCTTTTCGCATTGAATTCGGAATTTTAATTCCTTTTCCTTTTAATTTCAATTTATCATTGGTACAAGTTCCAGGTTTAATTTCTAGAATGACATTGTTTTCAAGGGTAGGAATTTCTTTTTTACAACCAAGAGCAGCTTCGGTAATCGTTAGAGGGACTTCTAAATAAATATCTTCATCTTCACGTATAAAATATTCATGTTTTTTGACAACAAATTCAATATAGATATCGCCATTGGGTCCTCCATTTGTTCCCGCTTCTCCTTTTCCACTTATACGTAATTGATATCCTGTGTCAACACCTTCTGGAATGGTAACCACAATTTCTTTGTTTTGTCTAACATGTCCTGTTCCACGACAATCATTGCATGTTTTTTCAAATGTTTTTCCCTCTCCATTACAAGCATTACAAATGGTTTGTGTTTGAAAAATGCCAAACATAGATTTTTGTTCTACAACGATGGTTCCTCGCCCATTACATTTTGTACAAGTTTTGGGATTGAATCCACCTTCTCCATGGCAAGTTGGACATGTCTCATTCAAATCAATGTTTAAACTTTTCTTACAACCAAATACGGCTTCCTCGAAAGTTAAATTCATTTTTACTAAACGATCACGTCCTTTCGATGGCCCATTTTTCGTACGACGAGATCCGCCAAAATTAAAGCCAAAAGAAGACCCAAATAAATCATCAAAAATACTACTCAAGTCAATATCTTCGGCATTAAATCCTTGGAATCCACTCGAACCACCTTCGAATGCCGCATGACCAAATTGGTCATATTGACGACGTTTGTCAGGATCTGAAAGAATGGCATAGGCTTCTCCAATTTCTTTAAATTTAGCTTCGGCATCAGCTTCTTTGTTTACATCGGGATGATATTGTTTAGCAAGTTTACGAAAAGCTCTTTTAATTTCTTCATCTGTAGCCGTTTTAGGTACTCCTAATACCTCATAATAATCTTTTTTATTCATCTTGCATCACTTCCTCTAATTCTTTAATTTTTTTATTGATTAAATCAAATGCTTCATTAAATACATGTATATCCGTTAAATCAATATTGGCTTGCTTTAAAATATTTAATGGATAATCACTTGTTCCACTAGATAAGAATGTAATATATTCTTCTACGGCATTTGCTTCTTTATTTAATATACGCTTAGCAAAAATGAGAGCACAAATTAATCCAATTGCGTATTTGTAAACATAATAAGAAGTATAAAAGTGAGGGATACGCATCCATTCATATTTTATTTTTTCGTCTAAAATTACTTCTTTATCAAAATAATTTTCTACTAATTTATAATATTCATTTGATATAAATTCTTCCGTTAAAGATGTACCTTCTTGTTCGCTTTTATGCATTTTATATTCAAATTCTGCAAACATCGTTTGGCGATAAATTGTTGCTTGTACTCTTGATAAAAAGTCGGCTAGCACTTTTCTTTTCTCTGCATTCGTCTTAGCATTTTGATAAAGATATTCACTTAATAATACTTCATTTAAAGTACTGGCTATTTCTGCTAAGAAAATTGGATTATCTTGATATTGCAGTGGTTGCTTTTCTTCCGTATATAAAGTGTTCATGGCATGCCCAAGTTCATGGGTTATTGTTGTTAATGAATCAAATGTATCAATATGATTTAAAAATACATATCGATGCCACTGAAAAGCCCCACTTCTTTTTCCTTCATTCGGATAGTAGTCAATATATTTACTAGCAAACATAAAATTTAGTTTTTTTAAATAATCTTCTCCTAATGGTTTTAGTGCCTCTTTTAATATTTCTTTACATTTAGGAATTGTATATTCTTTTGTTTCTTCTACTTCTAATTCCAAATAATTATCATAAATATGATATGTTTTAATATTTAATATTTTTTTACGCATTTTTTGAAATTTGAATATCAAATTTCTGTTTTCTTTTACTGTTTTTAATAAATTTTCATAAACAGATTTATCAATATTTTCTTCATTTAAGGCCATTGCCAAACTACTATCAAATTTACGTACAAGAGCTACTGCGTTATCCTCCATAACATTGGTATTATATAAAGAAGCTATTGTATTCTTATGATTTTTATAGAAATCAAAATAGGTTTCAAAAGCATCTTGTCTAACTTTTTGATTTCTGTTTTTTAATAAGGATATGAAATTGCTTTGAAGTATTTGAACTGGTTGTTCATCCACTATAATTTCTCCTAAATTTCCTTCTGCATCATTTAATATTTCATTGGTATCTCCTGATTTACCATAAGAACGTGTTAAATGTTTAATTAGCATTTCTTCTTTTTCATTTAAAATATGTTCCTTATCTTTGAAAATACTATCAAAAACAAAAGCAAAACTTTTTAATTTTGGCTCTTCTTCGCTATATTTTTTTACTAATTCCTGTTTGTTTTTAAGAATTTCTGGAACAACAAAAGATGTCTCTACAGTGATATGATGATAGAATTCTTCAGCGTTTATAGCATATTCATTTCCTTCTGTACAAGTTAAATCTTCATATTTATATAAATTACTCCATACATAAAGATCTCTAATGATTCCTTCTAGCTCTGTGGATTTTTCACAATACTTAAGTAAATTCTTTGCTGAATCAAGAAGATGTCCTTTTAAATCTATTATCTGTTTTAAAAGTTTAGAGGCTTTTTCTTTTTTCTTTTCATAGTCTTCTTTATCTTTGATTAACAATGTTCTATCCCATTTATATTCATCTGGCACTTCGCTTCTATTTTTATATTTTTGCATTCTTGCACTCCTTTTTTTAATCAAAAGTAAAGTTCTAGTTTTCTAGAACTTTTCCTTTTCCTATTTTTCTTCGTAGTTTGCTTCTTCTACATTATCGTCTTTTTTATCATCAGATTCTGCACTATCTGTAGTGGCATTATCTTGATTTTCTTTGGCAGCATTTTCATACACTTTTGTTGCTAATTTCATTGCTATTTCATTTAAAGCATCTGTTTTTGTTTTAATTTCCTCTATATCTTCTTTTTCTAATGCTTCCTTTAATTCTTTTATTTTTTCTTCTGCTTCATTCTTATCTTTTTCATCTACTTTATCTCCTAAGTCAGAGATTGCTTTTTCGGTTGCGAAAATCATGGAATCAGCGTTATTACGTACATCTGCTTCTTCTTTTCTCTTTTCGTCTGCTTCTTTATTCGCTTCTGCTTCTTTCATCATTTTATCGATTTCTTCTTCTGTTAATCCAGTAGATGATTGAATGGTAATAGATTGTTCTTTACTTGTGCCTAAATCTTTGGCTGTTACGTTTACGATACCATTTGCATCAATATCAAATTTAACTTCAATTTGGGGAATTCCTCTTGGTGCTGGTGGAATATTTGTAAGTTGGAAGTTCCCTAAAGTTTTATTATCAGCAGCCATAGGTCTTTCTCCTTGTAGTACATGAATATC
>CAYSFO010000056.1:0-6835 GCA_964430695.1 uncultured Muribaculaceae bacterium
AAAAAATACCATCTAAAATAATTCGATTATCTAGTATGGTTAATTTTATGCCACTTTTTAATTTGTGAAAACCAGGTACTAATTTTATATCTTCTTTTTTTGTTTTTAACACTTCTAAAATATCATATAAAAATCTAAGAATTAAATATTTATCTTCCGTTTGGTTATTTTCATCAACATATTCTATATAGCCTATATAATTATAACCGTCTTTAAACATTATTTTATTTGCTCCTCTTAATAGCTCAATTGATTGATTAGATAAACAATATTCAAGTAATACTTCTTTTCCGGTATTTTCATTAAGTGTTTTTTTATAATCTAATTGATTATTATAGTGCATTACTTCTATTTCAAATGTACTACTTTGCTTATTAAATACAAATTTTGTAAACATATATTCATTATTAATACTAGTATTAATAAATTCTAATGTATTAGAATTTATTGCTTTTTCTTCACTTGATTGTACATCTTCTACGCTTGCTGTTTCTATTTGCTTATCTTTTATCGTTTTTAAATCTGTTACTTCTGTTATTGGTTGCGTTTTTGGTATTTCTTTTGTTGAAGATGTAATAGAAACAATTTGTTCTTCTTGTTTTTTAACTGTACTTATTTCTGCTTCTATATCCATATGTGAACTTGGATCTTTTTTTGTATCAATCTCTTTAAAAGGAATTGCTATTTTTGGTGATACTATCTTTTTCTTTGGTTCGTTGTTAGGAACTTTTTTACTATAAGTGGATAAAGTTGCACTTGCATCTTTGTAGGGGTTTAATTTTTTTATTCTATAATTATTTCGTAATTTTTCTAATGCCTTTGCTTCAATTTGTCGAATACGCTCATAAGTAACATTGTAAATTTTACCTATTTCCGCTAAAGTGTGAGGATTATTACCATCTAGGCCATATCTTAATGCTAGAATGCGATATTCTCTTCTTGTTAAGACTTCTTTAGTGTTTTTTAATAATTCAATATAATTCGCTTTGTCTGTTACATTATCTGCTATTTCTGAATTTGTATCTGGAATAAAATCTTCCAGTGTACTATTACTTTCATCATCTATAAATTGGTTTAATGAAGTTGGTTCTCTTTTTCTTGCATCCTCAATTTCTTTTGCTTTTTCTACAGGAATATGCATCTTGTCTGCAATTTGGTCTATAGATGGAGTATATCCAAGTTCTTGTGTTAATTCAGCTTCTGCTCTAATCATTTTATTAATGGCTTCTGTCATATGTACTGGAACTCTTATCGTTCTCCCTTTATCTGCTAATGCCCGTTGTATTGCTTGTCTAATCCACCAAGCAGCATACGTTGAAAATTTATATCCTTTTTTATAATCAAATTTTTTACATGCTTTTATTAAGCCTAGGTTTCCTTCTTGAATTAAATCTTCAAAAAACAAACCACGGTTTTTATAACGTTTTGCTATGCTTACTACAAGACGTAGATTTGCTTCTTCTAATTTTTTTCTGGCTTCTTCATCTCCATTTTCCATTCTTTTTCCTAATTCTTGTTCCTCTTGGAAGCTTAACAAAGGAACTTTATTAATTTCTTTTAAATATTGTCTTGTACTATCTTCTATATATTCATCATTGCTTTCTTCTTTTTTTTCTTGTTCTTCTTCAGAGGGTATAATCTTTATTTCATTTTCTTCTATATATTTATTACATAGTATTTCTAATTGCGTTTCTTCATCAATAAATTTCTCTAGTCTATTTTCTTCTATTTCTTTTGCAGATTTAAAAAAACTAGAAAACAAATTTTCAAAAAGGGGCTGTTCTAAAAGCTCTGTGGTGTCATTTGGAGTTAGAAGGTAATTTGCATCATTTAATAATTTGAAAAATGGTTTTAAAGCTTCTCTTACTTTATTAAAGGGTTTAGTATCGTCTATTTTTAATGTTTTTAAATAATTTAAGATAATCTTTATATCTATATTTTTTTCTAAATAAGCATTCATTTCTTTTCTAAATATGATTTTAAACTTTTTTTCTTTTTGGATAGCTTTATTGTAAATACTTAAAAAAACTGTTTCTGAAATATTGGTAAAAGCATATTTATCAAACAATTTTTGTTGTTCTTTATTTAGAACCATGATACTTTACCTCCCCCTCTTTTTCCTTTACTTATATTTAAAGAACGTTTATTTTTTTATTTTTCTTAAAAATCCAACCTTTAATCAAGAATAGTTACTATTATAGCCCCCCCCCCGGCGAAAAGTCAATCACAAAAAAACTAGAAAAAATGCAAGAAAAAAAAGAATATTAATCGGCATATTCACTTGTAATACCAAAATATTCTTCTAAAGAAATCCAATCTCCATTGTTATATAATTTGTATGATAATTCTGTTCCTACATATCTTAAATGCCATGATTCATATTTGTACCCTGTTTTATCCTCTTTACCTTTTGGAAAACGAATAATGTAGCCATATTTATGGGCATTTTCATTTACCCAACGTCCTTCTTGGGTATTTGCAAATGCATCTGAAATAGAATTCAAGTCAAAACTTAATCCTGTTTGGTGTTCAGAATGCCCTGGTCTTGAAGAATAGGTATCTGCTTTTTCTTTTCCATCTCGTTTTATATAATTATCATAAAGAGTTACTTGTGTGGTATAAGGTCTGTATCCACTTTGAATCCAAATATTAAGTCCTAAAGCTGTAGCATCCGCTTTCATATCTAGCCAAGCTTTGTAAGCAGTATTATTAATACAAGTATTACATTTTGAAACAATTCCTACTGCTGATTTATAAGTATCTGTAGGGATAAAATTTTCAGCAAGAGCATAGGTTTTGTTAGCAATTAAATGTTCATCAATATAAACTGAGCCATTGATTTTATAAATATTCCATCCTTTACTGGAAGTTCCTATTAATTCTTTTTCTCCTGTTGGTTCTGGTATTTTAGGATAGGTATAGGTATTTGTGTTTGCATTTGTAGTTGTTGTTGTATTTTTTTCTGTTACTTGTAATGTAAATTCCTCTTCTGTTTTATTATTACTACTGTCTATAGCAATATATTTCAGATTATAATTCCCTTCTTTATTAATATCGTACTTCCCTTCTACTGTCACTTTAATATCTTCTTTCGAATTATCTGTTGCTTTCACATCTTTTAATAAATTTGTATCCGTTCCTGCTACTACCATAAGAGTTTCTTTGTACTCTATTGTTGGAGCAATGGTGTCAACAATATTTATTTTAAATATGTATTTTTTTTCTTGGTTATTTATTTTATACTTCAAAGTAAGTTTTTGTACTCCTAATTTTGATGTATCGATTAATTCATTTTCGCTACTGATTTCTACTTGGTTTTTTTCATCAATTAACGATAATAAATATACTTCTGTATTTATTTCAAAATTTAAATCTTTTTTTAAAATTGGTATTTTTTCATTATTGGTTTTATAAATAATCGTGTATATGATTCCTAACATAGTTATTAAGACAATTGTAAATGCAATGATACAATTTTTTTTATTTACTTTTCTTTTTTTCACTTTTTCCTCCTATTATTTTAAAAATTATAGCATTTGAAGAAAAATTGGTCAAATTGGTTAAAAAAAAGAATTGTTTTTTACGCAATTCTAATTTTTATTTTTTATCATTTGATTTGCTTCATCCATAGCATTATTTAAAACTTTATTTATTTTCTTTTTGGTATTGTTATTTGTCATTAAATAGGCGGTAAGTCCAGCTCCAAGGCCCATACCTATGCTAGAAGCAATCATCATTTTTTTCATATTCTTCACATCCTTATTAGTAGTATGGGACAAATCTCAAATATTATGCAATAAAACTTCTTTTAGCGTTGTTTTTCGGTTGCTACTATAATCATTATTCATAGCCATTAAAAAGGAATTTTTTTCTCCGACAATCACTAAACTTTTCTTCGCTCTACTTACTCCCGTATAGATAAGTTTATTGTATAGCATCTTATAATAATTTTTACTTATTGGTAAGATTACGTGAGGAAATTCGCTTCCTTGGCTTTTATGGATGGTAATGGCATAGGCATGTTTCACCATATATAAATCTTCTTTGGTATATTCAACATAACTTCCATCAAAATCGATGGTTATGACTTCTTTTTTACGTGGTGTAAACTTTGTTTCAATGCTTACAATATAGCCGATATCTCCATTATAAACATTACAATCTGGGTTATTTACGAGTTGTAATACTTTATCATTTTCTCGATAGGTAATATCCCCTAATCGTAATTCTTTTTTACTATTTTCCTTAGGATTAAATAATTCTTGTAAAGTCAAATTTAAAGTATCAATTCCATTTTCTCCCTTATACATAGGAGCAAGAATTTGAATTTCATCCACTTTTAATCCTTTATTTAAACTCCGACGACAAATTTCTTTAATCATTTTTGTTATTTCTTTACTATCCGAAATAAAGAAATTGTAATCATCTTTTTTATCTATAAAATTTTCACTTAAGGAATGCTCTTTAATTTCTTTTGCTAAATAAGCAATATAAGAATTTTCGCTTTGACGATAAATTTTTTCTAAAGGATTATAAGAGAATAGCCCTGATGCCACTAAGTCATTTAAAATAAGACCTGCTCCTACACTAGGAAGCTGAAAAGTGTCTCCTACTAGAATGAGTTGAATATTTGTATTGATTCCTTTTAAAAGCGAATCAAAAAGAAAAGTATCAATCATACTGACTTCATCTACGATGATCAGTTTATGATTATTTTTATTATATTCATTCATTGCAAAGTCGTTGGTATCTTTATTCCATTTTAGATAACGATGAATAGTCATAGCAGGTAGATGCGTTGATTCAGCGAGCTTTTTACTTGCTCTCCCTGTCGGAGCCAGTAAGGCAATGTTTGTAATCACATCGATAGGAGATAATTTATTTCTTTCAATAAACAATCTAGTGATGGCGTTAATAATGGTCGTCTTTCCAGTACCTGGACCTCCTGAAATAATGGTAATGCGGTTTTCTAAAGCATTCTTAATTGCATTCTTTTGTTCTAAATTATAAGAGACTCCTAAGCTGTTTTCTAATGTACTTATATCCGTTTCAAAATTTTTTAATTCTTTTTTAGGTAAATTTAAAATCATTTCAAGATTATTAGCTATTTCATGTTCCATGATGTAATTTTCTTTTAAATAATATTTTTCCTCTCGAATTACAATCATTCCATCTTTATTTAATTCTTCTAATAAATTGTCAAATTCTTCTTTCTCTATAATTAGTTTAAAATAGTTTTTTAATCCAGAATCAATTTCTTCTTTAAAATAGTAGACATCTCCTATTGTATCACTCATTCTTTTCATCGTTTCTAAAATACATTCTTTTTTACGTGTAGAACTTTCTCTATCAAAATGCTTGGTATAGATATAATCTAACTTATTAAAATCAATTATTTTTTTAAAATAATAGAGATTATTGTGTAAATATTCCAGTGTTTTCTCTTTATACTTTTTTATTATTTTAGTTGCTTCTCCAACAGAAAAACCGTAAGCTTTTAATTCAATAATAATATCATCACTTGAAGCATGAGCCATTATGGATGCATATATAGTATCTGCTCTTTTTTCTGTCATATTAGAAACTAAATGCAAATTATTTTTATTTTCTTTAATTAAATCAATCGCTTTTTCTCCTAAAGTTTCCACTATTTTTCGAGCTGTTTTTTCTCCACATCCTTTAATTAAAGGGCTTGCTAAAAATTCAACGATAGCATCACTAGTCGTTGGTTTTTCTTTTTCATAATTTACTATTTTATATTGAAATCCAAATCGTTCATGTTTTATATATTCTCCATATAAAATATAGGTTTCTTCTTCATTTGGATCTAGGATAGTCCCTGTAATCGTGATTGTTTTATTCACAAATTCTTGCATATATTCATCATTGGTTTCTTTGATACGAAACATACCTACAAAAAAACCATTTTCATTTTTATAAATTGTTGCTCGTATTTTTCCTTTTATATAGTTCATGTTTTGTACTTCCCCTCGTTTGTATTTCTCCAAATAAAAAAAATTTTAATTTGTATATCCTAAAACGTACAATTCATAGGAAAATAAATCATACATCTTGTCCATTTCTACAAGATTATTATTGTTTTTATGCATATGTAGTTCTTTCCACATATCATATAAACGATTATACGTTTTTAACATCATGTCATAATCAGTTGCTGCTGCATTTACTAAACGATTGTAATAATTTTTCATACAATTAATAATATAGTTATTTAACTCTTCATAATTACGATTTCCAATTTTTGTAATTACTCTTCTATTATTATCTCGAATAAAAGGTCTAGCAAATTCCGTATGTTTCATTAGTTCCATGTTCACTTCAAATTCTCCAATTGTAGAATTATTTTCATCAATTTTGTATTTTTTAAAAGAAATATCCATGAACATAACGCTTCACCTATTATGTATTATACACGCATTTGGGTAATTTGTAAATTAAAGGATTTAGGAAAACGCTTAGTTAAGTTCCTTTATAGTTTTTTTTAATTTTTCAATTTCACTAATAGATAATTTTGTAATTTTGGCAATTTGTTCCATAGCTATTTTAGGATGATCTAATACTAATAATTCTTTAGCCATTTCAATATTTGCTTCTTTTGCACCTTCAGAGATACCCGCTTCATAAGAACCTTCTCTTATGGCTTCTAATTGTTGTCTATGAGCTTCTTCTAAATCATAATATCCTGAAAACTCTGGATCTGTACTCAACTCTTTTACTGTTCTTATTGCTGCCATGTATTTCTCGTCTCCTTTAAATACTTCCTCTAACTCTTTGACTGTTGTTTCTTGTTTTAGAAAATGAGCAAACTTTTTAA
>CAYSFO010000057.1:0-6621 GCA_964430695.1 uncultured Muribaculaceae bacterium
CTTTGGCTGATAATTCCAAGTAATACACCGAATTTTCTACCCTCTTTGGCAATACGCTCAAAAATGTTGTAAGCAAGCAAATAGGTATCATTAGCATTTTGAATATATCTATGCGCTTATTCTAAGAAAATGTGAAATGGTATTGTTGCTCTTTGTTGTAAATTTTTAGAAAATTCAAAGAATAGACGTGACATGATTTTAACCATTACTTTGGCATAAGTATCATCAATATCTTCTAAATTGATATTAATAATTTGCGCTTTTTTATTGTTTTTAACCACTAAACTACTGACAAATTTATCAAGGGAAATGTAACCCTCGTTTGAAAAGTATTTTCCAACTTTGGTATTTAAAATGGTATTTAAACGGACTTTTAAAATAATAGCATCATTATATAGATTGGAATTGTTTTGGAATCCTTCACTAATCATCGTAAATTCTAACGCTTTTGTAAAATCTAGTAACGAATAACTGTACTCTTTTGGTTCTTCCATTTCTTCATAAGAATCTTCAATGTGTTTTAATATATAATCTGTAATTAATACACTTTCTCCAAAGTAACCATTAGAATCGATTTCAAAGCATTCTGAGAATGTTCTTGTGTATCCTAAACCAGCAATTGTACTATCAAAGTTAAATTCGTTGGTGTGACATACTTCAATAATTTGAAATACTTCATTTTTCTTGCGGGCTGTTGTTTGGTTACTAAATAAAATGGCAAGTAAAGCTTTAGCAATTAAATGGTTTTTATATTTAATCGATTCAGGTGTTTCTTGACTGAAGATTTTTGCAAGACGAATTGTTCTTTCAATGATTGGTAATTGCGAATGATTGGTTGCTTGTAAAAGAAGTGCAAAATCATCTAAGTTTAACAGATTTACTGGTATTTGTAATAGAAAATCATCTTCCTCTAATGGATTTGTGGTAATAAATTTATAACTATAATTTGGATTAATTTTGTTAATACTACCAAAAGCATTTTTATATTCTCCATAAGCATCAAAGACAAAAATATTGGCATTATAGGATAACATGTGAGGATTTGAAAATAAATTTTGTACAATTCTGGCAACACCACATGATTTACCACTTCCTGTATTTCCAAATATACCAACATGATTCGATAGTAAAGCGTTTATTTCGGGACAGACTTGAAAGTCTTTATATATGGCGCTTTTTCCTAAGACAAACGTTTTATCGCTTGGCTTCCCTACCAATTCCATTAATTCATTGCTATTGATGATTCTTACTTGTGAGGATAATAGAGGTTTTCTGATTACACCATTTACGTATCTATCATTTACATATTCTCCTAAGAATCTTATTTTTATTTCTTCTTTGTTAAATTCTGTTACTTCTCCAAGAATTCGTTGGTCATTTTCTTCAAAAATAACGTTAATATTCATTAAATCGGCTTTGGCAGCTTCTCCACCTAAATTTTCAATAAAAGCTGTATTTTCACTAATATATTTTATTTTTCCAAACATGTCCAACACCTCTTTATTATCTTGTTAAGTATACCATAATCTACGTTGTTTTTCCACTGAAAATTTCGTACCAATCCTTTAAATTTTCTGTACCACTGCTTATTATATCTTTAATTGTACTCCATGTAATAGAAAAAGCTTTTTTCATTTCTTGAAAATCGGTTGTTGCTGAGTCACAAAGATTTTGGTCATAATTACATATTTTTGTTGTTAATGATAAATATTGTTCAATAATTTTTGTTTTCAATCCTGTATAGATTTTATTACTTGTTGTGCTAATTGTTTCTTTATATCCAGGAAGATAATTTTCAATTTTGGCATCTATGGCTAATGCTATTTTCATTGCTTTTAACTTAGCAGAACTCGATAAATCATTTAAAGTATACCCTTTAATTTTACCGTTATAGAATAGAAAATCGACGATTGCTATAAAACGTACTTTTATTTCTTCTTTATAGTTTATGTCATTAAAATAATTTTCTGTGTCATTCATATAGGCGATGACTTCTTCATCTGCATTTTTGTTTTCTTTTTTATTATTTGTTACATCAATACCATTACTTGTAATTGTTGTTGGGGTTTCCATATTTCCATCTTCAATTACTTCACCAACGTTTGCATTTACATCACTTCCAATGGTATAGTCACTTTCATCTACCCCTTTAATTAGGTATTCATTATTACTTTTATCTTCTACAATGATGTAATTATCTCCTTTATTGGTTATTGTACCCGTTAAAATGACATTATTTTTGTTGGAGTTTAATAAATTGTTTTCTTTTTTCCAAGTAGAAAATACCCATATTAGAATCCCAATAAATAAAACAAGTCCTATTAATTTATATATAGTACTAATTCGCATACTTTTAATATTGTTAATTATATTGTCTACATATCTTTTTATTTTTTTCATATTTCATCACCACTATAGTATAAGAACAAAAGATAAAATAAGTTTCACAAATTTTATCCCTCTTGGTTGTTGCCTCCCAAGTTTCCTGCTTCGTAGACAAAGTATTCTTTCTTCTCCACAGGCTTATATTCCGATGGTCGCCACCGTACTTACTTTTCTTTCTTTTTTATTTTAACACATTTATTTTATTTTTTCTATCTTTGATAGTGTAACTTTAATCCTTCATACATGATATTTATACTCGCATTGATATCTCTATCATTCCTATTTCCACAACTCTTACATTCCCAGTTTCTTATACTTAAATCTTTTGTTATTTCTGTTTTTTCTCCACAATGGCTACATATTTGACTACTTGGATAATATGGATCTACTTGATAATAGTATTTTCCTTTTATCTTTGTCTTCCATTTTAGTAACTCACAGATTTTATGGAAACTGGCATCTAATATAGACTTGGCTAAATTGTGATTTTTACTCATATTTCTTACTTGTAGTTTTTCACTGACAATGATGTCATTTTCTTCTACTAGTTTATTCACTATGGTGATGATATTGTGTTTACGAGCATTTCTTATCTTTTTATGTAATCTGGCTAATCTTTCTTTTGCCTTCCCATAATTCTTACTTCCTTTTATTTGTCTTGCTAGTTTTCTTTGCAATCGTTTTAGTCTCTTTTCCTTTTTGTTTATTTCTTTTGGATTTATATATATCTCTCCATTAGATGTAATTACTAAATCCTTAATTCCTAAATCGATTCCTACTATACTTCTTGGCTTTACTTTTGCTGCTTTTATTTCTGATTCTTCTACTACGACACTTACATAATACTTTCCTGTTGTTTCTTTACTTATGGTAGCATTAATTATTTTTCCATTTATACACTCTAAGTTTCTATATCCTCTTATTTTTATAAACCCTAATTTAGGGAGTTTTATTTCTTTCTTTTTTAAGTCTATTTCTATATTACTATACTCTTTTTCCTTATAACTACTTCTTATACAATTGGTTCGATAACTTTGTTTATTGTATCTACTTTTAAATATTGGATAATTACTTCTTTTCGCAAAAAAGTTTTTACAAGCATCTTCTAAATTAAAGATAGCACATCTTAAACTACAGCTATTTACTTCCTTTAGCCATGGATATTCTTTATTTAGTTCTGGTAATTCTTTTATCATATCATAGGCTTTTTTATATCCTTCTTTTTTACATTTATCTAAAAAATAATTATATATATATCGATAACAACCAAATGTTTTAGATATTAATATTTCTTGGTCTTTTGTTGGATACATTCTAAATTTATAGGCTTTATACATGTGGAATTCCCCCTGAATTCTTGTTATACTCATTGTATCTAAACAAATATATATTTAACAAGGGGTAAATTCCACTTTTTGAACTTTACTAGAAGGCAAAAAAATAAGAATTTTATCTTACATTTATGTTCTTTCTATTTTTAAAGGTATGACTTTCCTATTATACAAGAAATAAAGAAAAGATAAACTGTATCTTTTAATTTATTTTTAATGTTACCATCTAAATTATTATTCAGACGCGTGTTGTTTTTCACATATATATTTTCTTTTTTTTAAATAGCCATAAAGTACAGGACAAATCTTTTTTATATTCATCTTTGTGTTGTTTGTGGCATAGTTTAATATATCAATCATATTATAAGAATCATTTATAGAACATAATTTTAATTTTGAGGAAGCAATCCCATGATTCGAAAATGTATGCATATTCCATTTATCCATTTTTATGGAATCCAAATCTGAATACAATGGGGAATAGCCCCCTTTTATTAAATATTCTTTGGGATATTTTTTGGCTTTAATTTGATCAAAATCATTAAAGTCGAAATCTATTTGTTCTTTAATATCTAAGTTTAATAATTGATACCTTTTTAAGAATCTATCAAAATATTTATAGGCTAAGAATTTATGTATTTTATTAAATTCCGTATATTTAAAATAAGCATTTACAAATATTTTGGGACACCATTTATATCTCATCATTTTCGCCCCTAAATTAAACATGCCTGGAATAAGAGGATATTTTTGACAAACGTTTATCCAACAATCAAATAAGATTAATAAATTATCAAGACCTTGTACAAAAAATACTTTTTTTGTTGTTTCTAAAGAAATAGCATGATAACCGATTTTAGGAATTAATCCAAGTTTTTCAATAGACTCTAAATTATGTTTAGCGGTAAAGTGAAAGTAATTCGAATTTATATCCTTTAAGTTTAGTTCATATGTTTTCATACTATCTCCTCAAAATATCTATTAAAATTATAGCAGATATTCTACTCTTATACAAAAATAAAAAATATCGTTTTTCAGATATTTTTTAAAATCTTATTTTGCTTCTTCTTTTTTGTTTTGGAGATATTTAGAGGTATCTATTAGTGTTACAAAAAATAGAATAAAGCTACCAATTAAGAAAACAAAATATAGTGTCCCTGCTGAAGTTGCATTTTTTACTCCTTCCACATTTGCAAACAGTCTATTTTTATATAAGTATGCTTTTGCCTGCCTTCCTTCTAAATAAGAATAAGCATTGTGTGCATTTTCTAAATCATATGTTTTTCCTTCATAAGAGACTTTTATTTCATAAGATGTATAAGTGGATCCTGTTTTTCTATTTTTTACTTTTTTTGTTTCTGCACTCAAAACAGTTACCTGTACTTCTTCATATTTAGGGTTACTCTTATTTACCATAAACCATAATCCAATGGTAATACAAACACAAACAATAAATAGAATCCATAATGCTGTTATTTTCTTTTTCATACTACTCTCTCCTTTACTTATCTAAGAGAAATGATTGAACAATAACCATCTTCTGTATTTTTAAAAGTGGCACTGAATGTTCTTTCGTGTTTATCTACCCAAATGTAACGATTGGAAGTGGATGTCTTTCCTGCTAAAGTACCTTCTACTCCCCCTAGTTTTTCAACCATTTCTTCATAAGTAATTTTTGTTCCTTTGTTTAATTCCTCTTTTATTTCGTTGAAATTTGAAAAACTAACATCCTCGCTCATAATATCATTTTTATCAATGGTTGCTTGTAAAATAGCACTTGTTGAGCTATTGTCTAATACAATAGAAGTTTTATCGGATAATTTCCATGTGTATTTGTCAGAATAGTCACTTTTTTCTCCTTCAAAACCTATAATTTCATTAATTTCTTCTACGGTATTTGTTACCTCAATTTGGGAAATGCATTCTTTTACTTCACAGTTTCCCTTTACTTCTGTTTTTGTTTCTTCTTTTCTTTCTTCTGTTGTATTATTTGTACATCCAGTTAATAAACTTAATAGGAGTACACCTAAAATCATAAAATTTCTTTTTTTCATATTTACACTCACTTTCTTCTATTATACTCTATTTTTATTTTTCTAATTTTTCTTTTAGAATTTCTTTTGTGATAACAGGATTTGCTTTACCTCTCGTATTTTTCATTACTTGACCAACAAAGTAATCAAATAGGTTATCTTTTCCATTCTTGTATTGTTCTACTTGGCTTGGATTTTCTTCTAAAATGGTTGTAATTAATGTTTCTAATTCTCCTTTATCAGAAATTTGAGCCATATCACTACTTATATATGATTTTGGTTCTTTCTTTTCCTCTATAGCTTTATGGAATATTTCTTTGGCTTGTTTAGAAGAGATGGTTCCTTTGGCTACTTCATCAATAATTTGTTTTAAAAGCGTTGGTGTTAGGTAAAACTCTTTAAGAGAACTATCGTCTTTATTTATTTCACCTAAAATTTGTGTTGTTAGCCAGTTAGAAGCTGTTTTAGCATCAATACCTATTGCAATACATTCTTCAAAATATTCAGCATATTCACGTTCTTTTACGATAACTTTTGCATCATATTCGCTTAAGCCAAATTCATTTATATATTTCTCTTTTCGCTCTAGAGCAAGAAGTGGAATCTCTTTTTTAATCTCTTCTATCCATTCTTTACTTATTTTGAATTTAGGTAAGTTTGGATCAACGAAGTATTTATAATCGATGGCATCTACTTTACTTCTCATGTAAATTGTTGTGCCACTTTCTTCATCCCAACGACGAGTTTGTTGTTCCATTTTGTCATATTCACCAGATTCTTTTAACTCGGTTTGACGTTTAATTTCATAGTTAATTGAATCTCTAACACCACCGAAAGAATTGACGTTTTTGATTTCGATTTTTGTTCCCCAA
>CAYSFO010000058.1:0-6244 GCA_964430695.1 uncultured Muribaculaceae bacterium
TTAATTTTTATTCAATATATTTTTTATTTTCTCTAATATTTTCATAAATATATTTTTCTTCTTTTCAACTACCACCATATTTGTTTCTTCATTATTTATAGGTATCTTTTTTGCTTTTTTAAATAGTTTACTTGCATCATAATGTTCTAATAATTGCTTTTCAATTACTTCTTCATTTTCCTTTAAAATTTTAAGTTGTTTTTTTATTCCTACTATTTCATCATGATTAATTTGAAATAAATTCTTTAATTCTAATAATTCTGAAGAATTAGCATCAATATTATCTTCTTTTAGTTTTTCAAGTTTGTTACAAAGTTTTTTATATTCTCTTGCTTTTAAATCTAGCTCCATTGTTAATCCAATTAGCTTTGTTTGGTTTAAATTTATTCTCATTTTTCATTACCTCCATTCTCTTTTTGTTGTTCTTTTCTTTCATAAAGAATATGCTGTTCATTTGTCATTGCATCTTGAAATTTGTATTCAGGAGGCACTGTTAATTTGGAGGTTGCTTTTTTAAATTGCTCTACTTGCCTTTTTAATCTGTTATATCCCATACCAACATTTATTTGTTGTAATGGTGCTTTTGGATTTTGCTTATTGTATTCTTCAATAAAAGCTTTAAGTCCTCTTAAAAATGATTTAAATATCATCTCTCTTTCTTGCTCTTCTTTGCTATTTTTATCAACATTGTATCGCCCTGCTGAATCTTCATGATTTCTATACCTTTGGTTTAGTTCAAAATCATTTATAACTCCATATCCATTTTTCTTATTTACATACATTGTTCCCTTAGAAACTATTTCTCCTTTTGAATTCCTAACTACTAAATTTTGAACATCTGATTCTATAACACTTGCTTTTGCAATATCTTTTCCATAAAAACTACTTGTTATAGTTCCACAACAACTACAAAATAACCCCATTATACTATTGTGCGGATCATTCTTGCTAAGCCATTCATAAGTAAATTGTTTTTCATATAACTCTTCTATCATCTGTTTTCCGTCAGATAATTCTTGTTCCGTTTGGTTTTTAATTCTTTCAATACTTTCTAAAATTGTTTCTTCTTTTAGTGGCTTTTTTAATATATGTTCTTCTATACCTTTAGATTTTGCAACTTGCCTTAAAGCAGTTGCTTTATTAAATATTTCTTGAGATAATCCCTTTCCACTAAACAATTCAGCAATATCGCTATTCTCGTTTGTTACTCCAACATATTTATTACTTGCATAAAATTTCTTTAATGCATTTTCCCAAGGAATTGTTACTGGTTTTCCATTTTCATCTAATGAAGTTCTATATGATTTTGCTTTTTCAAAATTTGTCATTACTTTTATAAACATACCAGGATTATTAGCCTCTAAAGATGTCAGCATATCTAAATTCTCAAGTTTTTTCTTAGTACCTTGCACAGATATAAATTTTAGAAATTCTTGATCTGCTTCAGCATTAATTGGCATTGAATCAAATAATCCATGATATTTACCGTAATTTCATATCTTCTGTCTTTAGTAATTGTGAAACTAGTGAAGAAGCCTTTTGTGCTAAAATTACTTCTGTCTCTTTTCCATTTTTATCTAATACTTTTTCTGTGCTAAAGCATCCTAAAGCATTTGCAAACTTAAAAAAGTCTAATCTTTCTTCTTCTGGAAAGTCTAGCAATGTTTCATTAATCTTTGACATTTCACTCTTAAAAAACTTAAAATTAGTATCTTCTAATAGAGAATTAAGACAATTATTTCTTACCAATTCACTTCCGATATATATATGGAATACTAAATTTATTTTTATTTAACATTTCAGACAACCTATATATATCTTCCAATTTTTCAGATTGTAATAAAATATTATAATCAAAACCTATAAGTGATTTTGTAAGTTTTCCTAATTCAACAATCTCAGCACATTTTTCTTGTTCTTTCGGTAACTGCTTATCAAATACAAGTTCACCAGATTTTAATCTATATGCATATTTAAAATTTAATCCATCAAACGCTCTTTTTCCAATACTTTTTACACCAGAATGAATTGTTATTTTATTTATTGCTACACATCCATTAAATGCATCATCTGGTATTTCTGTTTCGCTTTCTGGTATTTCAAATTCTACAATTGGCTCTCTTGCTAAATTAAATGCTTCATTTAGGAAATTACACTCTCCCGTGAAATTTCCACCTCTAGCAGCTGTAAATTTGGGATTTCCATTTGTTGTTATATTTCGTACATCTATACCGTTAAAAAATCCTCTAATAGTACTATTTTGCCACATAGTACTGTTTTTATCATCTTCATTTGGATAAAATGGAATATTTGCAATAATAGCTTCTTCTGCACGCAAATCAAAATACTTTGCTTTTCCATTTCCGTTTGGATTTATATTTTTAGGCATTTCGTCCCAATTTCTTATAACAAAAGATATTGGTTCTACATTAGCCCATCTTATAGTTCCTGATTCGAGTGAAAGTGTTCCGTCAGAATAGATTATATCCTTACTATAAGGATTTGAAATAACTCTTGCATATTTCTTTCCTTTATATTCAAATTGTGGACTATATTTACCTGCAAAATTTTTATAATCTTCTTTTTGTCCATTACCAGTATACAGTAACCCTGTTGCCGTTAATTCTTTATTTAAATTTCCTCTGTTATATAGTAACTCTAAAGTAGTAAATAATTCTTCGTTTACTTTTGTTCCTATATATTCTCCAATATTTAAAGTATGATATATAACTTTTCCAGTCTCATCTCTTACTTCTCTTATATCAAATTCAAAGTCTGTACTATCAGTCTGATTTTTTCCTCCATTTAAAAATCCTAACGCACTTCGTGCGGAGATGTTCGATGGAAGATTATAATGCAAAGACGGGCACAGGCCGACACGTCTATTACTAGTCTATCGATTACAACAGTCGCCGTCGCCAAATACAGAGTTTACATTGTATCTATTATAGGCAGAGCGAAGCCACACAGGACTTGTCTTTTTGCCAGTTCGTGTAGAATAACCGTCATATGTAAAAGCATAATTCATTTTTGCATAATCGGTAGAAGATGTACGTCTATCAGCATAACTAAGTTTTCCGTTAAATTGTTCTTCATAACTATCTAAATAAATTAAATCTTCAGTATCAAACGCCTTGCTTCCTTTTTCTTGGTCCTCATCCGTATTATGTATTTTAGTAGGAATAATTTGAC
Organism: uncultured Muribaculaceae bacterium; assembly: GCA_964430695.1. GTDB lineage: Bacteria > Bacillota_I > Bacilli_A > RF39 > UBA660 > MGBC108787. The sequence continues at coordinate 3,193 of CAYSFO010000058.1, forward strand.
TTCTTAAATCTATACCTTTCATATTGACTCCTTTAAATAGATTTTTCTTCCATTTTATACCATAAAAAAATAAAAATAAATACTTTTTTACAATTTATTTGTAATTTTTAACTTTCTATATAAACTTTTTGCATTAGAACGCTTTATGTGTGCCTCAAAAGCATTCAATCTCTTATTAATATAATCATTATCTACTAAATTCTTCTGTTTTAATTTTGATAACAGTTTCATTTGTTTTTTTAGTTTCATTTTTGCTTGGCTTCTTAAAAGTCTTAAAACTTTCCCGTTTTCAGTAAGAATGTGCCTAAATCCTAAAAAATCTATTCCTTGTTTTAAACTATTTATTTGAGTTTTATTATTAAGCTCAAGTTTTAAATTGTTATATGCACATTTCTCTATTTCTTCTTTGCAGTATTTTAAATAAGTTTTATCATTATGTATTAAAATCATATCATCCATATATCTAACATAGTATTTAATTCTTAATTTTTCTTTTATTAATCTATCTATTTCATCAAGATAATAAAGTCCAAACCATTGACTCGTTTGATTTCCAAGTGGTAACCCTACTCCAGTTTCTTTATTTTTGCTATCAATTACAAGCTTTAAAATCCATAATTCATCTTCATCAAAATCTTCTTTTTTCAGTTTATTAAATAATATTGTATGATTTATATTCTGAAAATACTTTTTTATATCACATTTTAGAAAATATCCTTCATTTCCATATTTTCTATAATAGGCATGCAAGAACTTTTCTAATCTTTTTATTCCAAAATCTGTTCCTTTTTCTTTTCTACAAGCTACATTATCATATATTAATCTTTTTTCAAGCTTTGGCTCAATAATATTATTACATACAGCCATTACAAAAACTCTATCCTTGTATGGAAGTGCTTCTATTAATCTTTCTTTTGGCTCATATATTTTAAACTGTTTATAACTTTCTATATTATATTTTTTATTTATTATTTGATTCGACATATTTACTAAATTTTTACCTAAGTTAACTTCAAAATTTATTGTTTCTCTTTTGTGTTGTTTAGAACATCTACACTTTTTATGCGCTTCTAATAGTTTTTCAAAACTAAACGATTCTTCTAACATACTTCCTCCATTTTTAAATAGCAAACTACCCTCCTATTTCTAGGTAAACTTCCAAAGCTTTAGCGTTGGTTGTTAGGGTAGTTATTTTCTTTTGACTCTTTAAAAAGAAATCAAAAAAGAGTAAGATTCCTTTGCCTTAAGCACTCAATTATCCCACTTGGGATAATTACTTCTGGCTTTTTTAAAGGATATTTATTCCTTCATTTAAAGGCAAATCGGGCACAGGCCGACATTTCTATTACTAGTCTATTTATTATAATAGTCGCCGTCGCCATTTACATAGTTTACATTGTATCTATTATAGGCAGAGCGAAGCCACACAGGAAGACTAAAGACAACCACAGGCTCACCAGCAGAATAATCTTACCTTAATGAAAGCGTTTCCGCATAACATCCTTAATTATTTTCTATCAGCATCACTTTTTCTCCAAGCAACTAATAAATTAATACAATCTGAAATCTGTAATGATATTTGCTGATACTGTTTTTTCAATATGCATTCATTTTCTAATGCTAAAAAAGATACATATCCTAGTAATTTTAGCTTTAAAAATGCAACACGTTGACATTCTCGTCTTTTTTCTTTGTTCTTTATGCTGTCCATTTTTATTGAATTTGCTTCTAATAAATTTTCTATACAGTCTAAACAATAATTTTGCATTCTATTAACAAAAACTGCCCTAAATCTTTTTGGTGATTTCTCTGTTATTGTTATCACATAAGCTGTTAGTTTTTTCGTTTTAGTTATTACTATAAGTTCACTCGAATCATAAGGTATTTTTGTATCATTATCAATGTCTGGATGATCTTCTACTACTTTATCATTATAATTATTTTTTTGTGCTTCTGCTACAGCTCTTGCTACCTCCATTTTATCATCATAAGATTCTTTATTGTTTTTTACATTTGGAACCTCATTTGGAATCCTTAGTCCATTTTTTCTACTAATATTTTCACTCATTTGTAACTCCTATTATTTCTACATATATTTTACTTTATCTAAAAAATATCTTTCCATATTTCATTATTACTTATTTCTAATCCCTTTTCATATTCTCTGTAGTCTATTTTATCTTCTTTTGTTGCTTTCCCATTGCTTATTAAATATGATATTTGCAATATTCCGGGTTGCATTTACAATATCAAAAAATAACGGAAATACTTGTTTTTCATAATCAGTTAATTTACTGTATTTTTCATATTCTTCTATTAACATTTTTATATTTAAAACTGTTTCTTCTCTACTCTCTAATTCTAAACATAAGTCACAAGCACTTACTACTAAATCAATTATTCTAGGCAGATAATTTGATACTCCAAAGTCTATTAGGTATAATTTATTATTTTGATCTTTAATTATGTTGCTAGATATAATATCTCCATGTATAAAAGCATGTGGAAGTTCTTTAAAATCTATTTTATCGTATTTTTTCTTTAATTCTTCAAATTTAGGTAAAAGTTTATTATCTAAATATTTTGCTTTATCTTCAAATTCTTGTTTAAAGTTTGTAATTGTCCATTTATCATATATGTAACTTAGTTTTTGCTTCGCTTTATGGATATTTATCATTTGCCTTACAATTTCTTTTATTTCATCTTCATTTGGTTGTATTCCTAAATCATGAAAACTTTTTCCCAAAATATACTCAGTAACACATAATCTATATTTTGTATTTTCAAATTCTATACTACACAAATAATCTTTATTATTTGCTTTATATATTTTAGGAGTATTTATATTAAGAGTTGAAGCTAATACAATTCTATCTACATAATTTTTGCTAGTCTCATCTGTTCTATCTTTATTAAATATTTTTACACAATACTTTCCGAGTATTCGTTTCTAAAACATAATTAAAATCTTCATATCCAACTTCAATAATCGTATCTGAAATATATTGTCCTAAATTGTATTGATTACAAATTTCTTTTGAAATATTATTTA
>CAYSFO010000059.1:0-6200 GCA_964430695.1 uncultured Muribaculaceae bacterium
TATGAATACTTTATCAGTGATATAGAACAAGATCCAGGAGAGAATGTAAGTGGAACAACAATAGATGGAAATCTAGAAGTCACAAAAGAAGGAACAAGTTATATCTATTACAGGATTGTAGGAACGAGTGGAGCAAGAAGTAACTGGAGTAAGGGAGAGTTAGTAAATATCTACTATAGAGCAAGTTCAGTTACTTATAGAGATACAACAGTAGAAGACGAATTAAATAAACTATATGAATTACTGAAAGAAAAGGAAGAAGAAGGAGGAGAGGAAAATGGAATGGAAGAATAAAAAGATAATCCCAATGATTATTATAGGAGTCATAGTAATAGCACTAATCATTATACTTGCTATTAACCTAACAAAGAAAGATAAACCAACAAATAACCCAAATAACCAACCAACAGAAGTAGAAGAGAATAGAAGAGCAAGTGATACCATAGATAATTTTGAGTTCACATTAGAAGAAGTGAAATATGAAAACAATTCCACCGAATTTAAAGTAAAAATAACGAATAAAAGTAATGAGGCAAAATACTTAAATGAATTCCTAATTAGAGTAAAAGACAGTGAAGGGAATCAAATAGCAAGTGTATATGGAATCGTAGAGAAAGAAATAGAAGGGGAAGAAAGAATAAGTTGCTATTATGGAGGAGATATAAGTAACTTTGGAAGTATAGAATATGAGATAGAGAGGTAGTATATGAAAAGGATAATAAAAATAATAACAATTATAGCATTATTAATGATACCACAAGTAAAAGCAATCACAAGTGATGAAGTCATATATCAAGATGACACAGTTACAAAAGCGTTAGATGAACTAAACGTATGTGCAACTGGAGGAGATGCAACATCAGATGAAATACTAAGTGGAAAGACAGCATATGTACAAGGAAAGTTAGTTGTAGGAACCATACCAAGTAAAGGAGCAGCGACGTATACACCAAGTACAACAAACCAAATCATATCTGCAGGTCAATATCTAAGTAAAGCTCAAATCATCAAAGGAGATAGTAACCTAAAAGCAGGAAATATAGCATGTGGAGTAACCATATTTGGAGTAACAGGAACGAAAGATTGTGCACCGTCAACGCTCTTAAGTGGATTATATACAACAGCCAAAATAGGAGAGTATGTCCAAATGACACCAATAAGTACATCATATACTATCTCAACAAGCCTAACAGGATATGATAGTGCTCAAACCATTAAACCAAGTGAGTTAAAGTTATGGCGAATTATTCGATTCAATGATGATGGAACCATTGAAATGGTATCAGAATATGTATCGAGTAAAGCAGTATATTTTAGTGGAGAAACAGGGTATAAAAATTTAGTTAATGGATTAAATACAATAGCAGCTCAATATGCAAATGCAAACTATACAGTAGCAACAAGACATATGGGATATAATAATCAAACGGCGACTATAACTACATCATTATCTAAATCTAACTGTGGTGGAAATAGTACGAATAGTAATAGTTATGAATCAAGTGGATGTGGAGATGTGTCCTATCAAGCCGATGCAAATCTGGTGAGAAGTATATATGGAAATATAAAAGCTAATAAAGTAACAGCAACGACAACTGCAACATCTTATTGGATTTCTTCTCGCTATTACAGCCTGGGGAGTCCCCTGTGTGAGTGGAGGGGTCGCTACGTGTACACTGATGGGAGTTATAAATTGGAACGACTGCACGCCGCCAGCGATAATGGGACCCTTTATACGAGTGGGATCTCGGCCTCAATTCGTCCTATTGTGACTCTAAAGTCTGGAGTCACAGCAGATAGTGGATCTGGAACGAAAGCAAAACCTTGGGTATTATCGTAAAATAAATAAATAAATAAATAAAGAAAGTATAAGGTCAAGGACAGCCTAAAAGTAATATATATATATAGAAAAATAAGGAAGTATTATCATGAATATAGTCAATTTAAAAATTCTTAGAAAATCTAGAGGATATTCGCAACAAGCATTAGCAGAAAAACTTGGAATCAAACAACAACAATATGCTCGGTATGAAGGTGGAGTAAACGAAATCAATTTAAAGATGTTTTTAAAAATATTAAAAGCATGTAATTATGAAATCAAAATAGAAGAAAAAAAGTAATTGTAATTTATATAAAAAAGATTATAATTAAATTGTAAGTGTTACCAATTATGATAACGCCTACAGGTTTGGTGGCGTTATGCTATTTACTAGCTGACGTCTTTTTTACTGCCTCTAAAAAGATAAACAGTAAAAATAGAATAATTACTTTAAGAAAATGAATTTCTTGTTTCATAGAAACTACCTCCACTAAAATAGAACCAGTCAAAACAACCAAATGCCCCCGAAAGAACAAAATCCTAATATAGTTTTGTAGACGTCACAAATCAGTAACACGAGTGGTTATTATAAATATAAATAAATACAGTTCAATACATTCGACAAAAGTAGTCAAAACATTTTTGGTCTGTTATACTATTATTAGTTTTGGAGGTTTAAATGAAAATTGTTTTAAAAGAGGCTACTAGTGGAGAACATATAAAAAAGAATATGAAATACTTTTATGTTTATGATAAAGAAAATCCTTTTGATTTGGATGGTTTTGATGATAGTGAAAGAAAAGCATTTGTAATCATTGGGTCTGTAAGAGAATATACATCTGAAAAGATTCTGGATATGGATATTGCCGATTGGATTTGGTATAGTGGTGGAAATGCGAAAGCTCCAAATTACAAAAATAAAGGATATGGAAAAGCTTTATTTGCTCATTTAATGGATGAAGTGTTGCCTACAAAAGAGGATGCTTCTCTTTGGAAAATTACAATAGGGCATTCTTTAGATGATGCGACTTCTTTTTATGAGCATCATTTTTCAAAAGAAAGAGGAAGATAGAAATATGAAAACTATTTTATTAATAGAAGACAATGAAGCAATTACAAAAGGATTAGATTATTTATTTTTTCAAAATGATTTTTTATTACTTGCGGCAGGAACACTAAAAAAAGCAAAAGAATTCATTGAAACAAAAGAATATGATTTAATTATTTTAGATGTAACTTTACCAGATGGAGATGGTTTTACTTTTTATAAAGAAATGAGAAAATCTATCCATGTTCCTGTTATTTTTTTAACAGCTAAGGACTTAGAAGATGATATTGTAACAGGTTTAGAACTAGGTGCTGCTGATTATATTGTAAAGCCTTTTCGAAATCGAGAATTGATTCTTCGTGTAAATAATGCTTTAAGAGTAAATCAAGAAGAGAATAAAATCCTACAGATTAAAGATATAAAAATAGATAGAGATTGTATGAAAGTAACTCGGGATTCTAAAGAAATTGATTTAACTACTTTAGAATATAAATTATTTTTACTATTAGCAGAAAATAGTAATCATGTGGTTACAAGGGATGTTATTTTAGATAAAATATGGGATGAATCAGGAAATTATGTGAATGATAATACTTTATCTGTTTATATTAAACGAATTCGTGAAAAGTTAGGGAATGACGATGTAATTAAGACAATTAAAGGGGTAGGATACCTGGTGAATAGAGAATGAAAAATGAAAGAGTAAAAATTTTATTCGGAGGAGTTTTATTCTATTTTGCTTTTAGTATTTTAGCTATTTGGATTACACGATACGAATATCAATCTTATAAAAATAGTGTAAATACGTTTGTTTATGGTGTTGTGGATACACTAAAGAAAAGTGATTCCAATTTTTCGGAAGAAAAAATGATTGAGTTATTAAATAATGATAAAAATATTGCTTATGATGATTTGTTTAAAAAATATGGAATTACAGAAGATTCTTCTGTTTTGTATCGTTTAGAACTTAGTTATCGTAATCAATTGTATCTTCATTTGTTTTTCGTGTTTTTAGGTGTACTTTCATTTTTCCTTTTCTTTTTTTGGTATTTTTCTAAGAAAGAAAGACGGATTAAAGAAATCACGAATTATATGAGAGAAATTAACCGTAAGAATTATATTCTGGGGATTGAAGAGAATGGAGAAGGGGAATTATCTATTCTACAAAATGAAGTGTATAAAACAACCATTATGCTTCGTGAAGAAAGTGAATATTTAAAAAAAGAAAAATTAGGTTTAAAGGATTCTATTTCGGATATTTCGCATCAATTAAAGACACCACTTACTTCTATATTAATTATGTTAGATAATATTTTGGATAATCCAAATATGGATGAAAATACAAAAAATGATTTTATCGTTAATGTTCGCCATCAAGTAGAAAATATCAATTTTTTAATCGTATCACTTTTAAAATTATCTAGATTTGATGCAAATGTCGTAGAATTTAAACGAGAAAAGATACATGTATCTAAGTTGATTGAAGCAGTTGTTCAAAATGTGGAAGTATTACGAGAAGTAAAGAATATTGAAATAAAGGTTGCTGTGGATAAAAAAGCAACCTTTATAGGGGATTATCATTGGGAATTAGAAGCCATTACGAATATTGTTAAGAATGCTATTGAGCATTCGGAGGAACAGGAAGAAGTAATTATAAAAGTAGTCGATAATACCATGTATACCAAAATTGTGATTCAAGATCATGGCGTTGGAATGAGTGAAAAAGATTTAAAAAATATTTTTAAACGTTTTTATAAAGGAGAAGATAGTTCTAATGACAGTATTGGAATAGGTTTAAATTTAGCAAAGAATATTATTGAAAAAGATAATGGTTATATTAAAGTTGATTCTAAAAGGGGTGTTGGAACTATTTTTGAAATACGTTATATGAGATGAAATTTATTCCTTTACATTTATTTAAATTTATATTATTCTTAATTTAAGCGAGACACTTCTATAAGTGCTTGCTATACGGCAAACACTTTCCGTAATGGATAGTGTTTTTTTAATCTTCCTTTCTACCAAAACCCATCTGAATAAATCATCTAGCGAAATAGTATCAAGAGAATGATTATAACAATCAATAATAAAATAAGAATGTCTTTTTTATTAATCATGCAGCTACCTCCATAAAATTATTTTAAAAAAGTAGCAAACACTAATACATTGCATCTCGCAAGTACAAAATAGCATATCTTGAAAACGAAAACAAATTACCAATTTTAAAAATTGGAGTGCAAAAAAGGCAAATTGAGGCTACAATTTACTAAAAGAAGAACCCAATTCATCAAATTGGATTCTACTTTAACAAAATTAGTACAATTTAAAAAACACAAAAGTTTTTATGCGACTTATTAACAACTTCTATAATTTGTTTAAATAAAATTTTATCTTTATTACTAAGGATAATTTTTTTATATGTGTAATCAATACTTAAAATTTTGGCAGTAATTGTTTGAATGTACCCATTTTTATATATTTTTAAAGTAATTTCTTCTTGTTCATAAAAAGCTTCTATTAGTTTTTCTTCAATTTCCATCTGTTGCTCTAAAGAAAGTACTGGCTTTTTTCTTTTGTTTTTTTCATATAAAATATTTTCGATAATTTTTTTATTTGGCGCTAAACTTTCAAATGGTTGCCATTTTATGATGCCTCTATCTTTATTCATGATGACCTCCTATTTTTTGGTTTCTTTCTTTGGCAGTGGAATCAGAAAGTAAACTTGATGCTTTTAAAATACTATTTTGGCCAAATTTTGTTTTTACTTCATCTATGGTTTTATTGATGATTTGTGTTTTTTGGATAGTTTCATATTCTTCAAATAAATTTAGTTGTATTCCTTTTACTTTTTCTAATTTTCCACAACTAATACTTACTTTTCGAACAGGTAAATTTTCATAGTAACGATCAAAAAGAAGAAAACAAACTTCTTTTATGGTTGTTTCATCATTTGTGGGAACGTCTATTTTGGTATGATGATAAAAGCCGTCTTGAATTGTTTTTGAATAACCAATACCGAGTCCGATACAAGAGGTTTCGTAATTACTAGCTCTTAAGCGACTGGCTAGAACGCTTGCCATTTCTTCGATAATTAATTTTGTATTTTCTGCATAATAATCTTTCAATAAGACTTGACTATGGCTAAAAGATTTTTCTTTTGCTATCGTTTTTAAATCACTAATTTTTGATTCATCTATGCCATTGGCATGATTCCAAAGTTCTAAACCCATAATTCCAAATTTATTTTGTAATTTATTTTTATCATATAAAGCGAGATCTTTGATACTAAAAATACCTAAATCGTTTAAACGCTTTTCAAAATTTTTTCCAATT
>CAYSFO010000060.1:0-5825 GCA_964430695.1 uncultured Muribaculaceae bacterium
CCTCGCTCTTCTTGTTGTTCACGACGCATTGGTAGACCGTCACTTTCCCGGTGGTTTCAAGCACACCGACAAAATCAAGGTGATTGTCGCCATTCTCCACATTACCCGATTGGAACTGATAGTCTTTCGTGCCATTTGTGCCGTCGGGATACTTCTCGTAAAGCATCAGCAGTGGCACATACACGCCGTTCTTTCCGTTGGTTCCGTTCTCTCCAGACTTGGCAACGGCCACCGTCACACGGTCAATCTCCACATCACCCTTCTTTAGGATGAAATCGAAACTCTTGTAGCTGGTGCTGTTGAGAGTGACAGTGCCGTTGCATACAGACTCCAGCGTAGAGTTGTCCTCACGGAGGAACCGGCTGCGCAACGTCAGACCCTCGGCAGAAAGGTCGCTAACCTGCGTCACCGCGCTTCCGTCAATCTTGTTCACCGCGACAGTAATCTTGCTTGCCGAATACTGAGACGTATTGAGGTCGTAGCTAAGCTGGTTAGGGCTCACCACAAGGCGGTAGTCCACCGCATTCTGGCCGTCGTCGCCGGGCTTGCCGTCGTCGGTTCTGGTCAGCTGCAACGTGAACGGGTACTCCACATTCTTGTAGACCACGTGGGAAGAATACGTCACGTCCTTCTTGAGTGTCCCAACAAGCGAGTAGCCGAACACGCCGTCCTTGTTGAAGAAGCTCCACACCACGCCAGTCTCCGTGTTCAGCTTGCCGGCCTCGGCAGCAGTCGTCAGCGGACCCAGGGAGTCGGCGTTGTGCTCCGAGCCATCGTCGAACACCCTCACCTTGACGAACACGCCCGCGAGAAGCCCGTTGTGGGCCACGATGTTGGTGGGGGTGACAGTAATCGTCACTCCATCCTTGGCGATGTGCACATACTTTATCTTGCGCGATGCCTGTCCTTTTATTGCCATAATCAACCGAGTGTGCCTTCGACTATAAGTTCATAATCTCCAATCCCCCACATGGCAAGGTCGGCCACTGTCACCTTGCACTGGTTGGCCGCACCCGTGAGTGGTTGCAGTGTCATCACCTGCGCGCCATTTCCAGCAACGATGGTGAATGTGTAGGACGCCGTGCCCGCCACAGCGGCAGTCTGACCGCGTTTGACGAAGCTGCACGTGAAGAGCAGATAGGCAGTGTCAGGCATCTCGTCGTTGAGCTCGAGGTCGTTTGTCACCTCCTCGCTGCCGCTTCCCTTGTAAATCTTGGAGCTGATGAGGATGTCGTAAGGGTCGGATGCGTCAAGCACCTGCTGGATATCATGACCGAGCTCGACACCATTCTCCTTGACAATCACCTTGTACATGCCGTAGGTATCCACGTCGGCCTCTTGCACCGTGAGGGTCTGCGAGGTGGCGCCGCTGATAAGCGAGAACGCGCCGTTCACAATCTTATACCACGCATAGGTAAGGCCGGAAGTGACCTCGGTCCCGCCCTTGGTCGTCAGGGCCTTCAGCTGACAACTTCCTCCCTTCTCGGAAATCGTGAAGTTCTTCCCGTCGGGCGAGAGGATTGTCACACGCGCATAGTCGGCCCCGTTGTAAGGCGACAAAGTGACCGGAGCTGAGACGTGTATCACATCACTTCCGCTTGTTGCCGACACCGACACGTCGGCAGAGAGAAGGAAACTCCCTTTGGCAGCCACGGTCCCGAGGTTGCCGATGATTTTCAGATTGCCGTCGGCCGTCTTGGCGAAGATGTTTTCCCAGCCAGTATTGGTGCAGGAGAGCCCGTTGAAAGTCAGTTTCGTGCCGTTGGCGTAGTAAGTCACGTCGGCAGGCATTATCACTCCGTTTGTGCGCACCGAGGTCACTGTCAGAGCCATCGTGAACGGATTGGCCGAGAAGTCGGGATAATACTTTGTCGTGCCGTCCGAGAGAGTCTCGAACTCCTGGTAGATGTCACCGCGGCTGCCCATCCATATAGCGGAGTAGCCACCACCTTTCGAAGTAAAGTGAATTTTCCGCGAGGCAGATGCTTTATCGCTCATGATTCGCTTGCCGCCTCCTCCGGCTCTTGCCACGCAGAATCCTGCCACGTGACGTCATTGTCTGCATCCGGGGTGTCAGAAGGCAGGGGATGTACGGTAAGGCCAAGTTGCTCGTCCCTCGCGTCGTCAAGCGTTAGTGCGATACCGCCACTCATCTCGAGAGCCTTGTCTATATCGGGGTTGATACGTGCCATCACAGCGCGCGGAACGAAGTAGTTGCCGTCCGGAAACTTTGTCATTGTGGTGGCAAGTCCGAATTCTCTCACGTATTTGGGCGGAATCTTATAGTACATCATATCTTTTATAGTTTAAGAGTTAGTCGGTTGAATGTTATTTCACAAGCAGAAGCGCCCCATTATCGTCCACGAGGAATGCGCCGTCATCGTCAACAAGGGCTTTCCAGCCTCCAAGGTCCTGGATGTCAAGTCCGACTTCCGTTGTCGAGCCGAGCAGGGAGAGGGGAATAATGGGCTGCTTACCCGTGCCTGCCACCGCGTTGGCAGAGTTATACCACATGATGCTCAGCTCTTCCCCGGGGTCGGCCAGCACTCCCTTGGCCGTCTCGATCACCGCTCGTGGGGATATGGAGGTCACCCCTTTGAGCACGTCTCCAACACCCATGAAGTCATACCAAAACCTCGGGAGTCTTCGGGAATGGGTCACTGTAAGTGTCTCGGTGTGGGTCTTGCCACCCTGCGTGTATTCCACCGTGCACCGCAAATCGATGCGGTCAGGCATCACGCTTCGGTCTATCTTGATTCCGTCGCCCACCTTGTCCACAGGCCAGTCAAGCAAGGTAGAGCCAAGGACGACCCATGCGCCGTCATGAAGACTTTCCCATTTAAAGGTTGCGCCGGGCACTGCTGGTTTCAGCACCGGGTTGATTGTGAAGATGTCGGCATCCTCCCAAGGATTGTAGAGCACCTCACGCGCATTGTCAAGCGAGAAGAGAGGAAGCTTCTCGATTGAGCGGGTGCGTGCCTGGTAGCGACATGTAACCGTCTGGGGGTCTGCGTTGGCAGGATTGAGGGTGGCGACGAAGACATAGGTCACGGGGTTGCCGGGGTCCACGTTCTCCTTGATGAGGATATGGCCGTAGGTCGCACTCCCGACAACGGTGTCAATGGTATATTTCGAGCCGCTCGTCATCTCATTGGCCGCCGTGAACCCGTTGCCCGACGTGTTGTCAAACCGGTACCAATGGCCGTTGGTGAGCATAGAGGCCGCGTTGGGTATATCCTGACCCGTGTTGGGGTCTGTGTAGCCGATCATAGGAGTCAGCTCAAGCGGAGTCGGCAACGTACCAGTGCGTTCCGGGTAATAATCTCCAGAAAGCACATCATACTCCTGCATGGGCTGGCACAACGGCTCGGGCTTTATCGAGGCGTAGTACTTTATCGGCAGTGACTTTATCTTGAATCCTTTGCGTATCATATCAAATCATGTAGTATTGCGCCAGCGAAGGCTTGAGGTTAGGGTTGCTTGGGTCGTTCAGTATCGCGGTTACTGTGAATATCAGTTTCTCAGGCGCGGACCCGAATTGGAAGTTCATGTCTGCTCCGTCGAGCACCAAGGCCGGACCGGCATTCTTGTGCGCTTCGTTCCAAAGTGTGTCGGAGGCCGTGTCGCGCATGCCCCCGCGCCAGCTTTCGCGCGTCCAGTCGTAGTAGATGGCGGGCGAGTCGGTCACGTTCTGCCCCATATACCATGCATCCATGGTCAGCGGACATTCGGGATTGTCCAAGTCCACGAGGCTGTCTATCTCCTGGAAGTCCACGCGCAGTATCTTGTCGCCGAGATAGAAAGTCCAGTCCGTTGATGTGTACGAGGGCTCTTGTTTCGTCCCCGACTTCGAGCAGACCCACTGGCAACCGTTCTGTTCCACGATGTGCCGAGGATAAACCCCGCTCTCCTCATCGTAGGTGTCGCCAGACAGATACTCGTCATTGGGGTCATAGGGACCAACGAAGACAAGCGTGGGGGTAGGGCGCATCAGATGGCTCATCGTGATGTTCTGCTGGCTCACGATGGTCTTGACATAGAGCGCAATCTCACCGGGACTCAGACGAGCGTCTCGGTCGGTGATGATTTCGGGCAACTTGCCTTGGATGAAAGCCACGTTGCCGATGTCGATGATTGGCTTGGTGACGTTGACAAGCTGCATGATGCGCCCCTCGGTAGAGGAGATGGTTATCACGCTCTGGCGCATAGCGAAATCTGCATTGTCAGAGGCTCCCGAGTTGCCCCAGCGCGCGAACTTCATCATCGGGCTCGGGGGGAAATTCTTTCCGGCAGGCACCTCGTCGTCAGGGTAGAGCACCACGTCAATTGTGTTGGCCGCCACGTTGACCGTAAGGATGCGGAACCACGATGTATAGTATGTAGAGTTATGCAGAGTTGTCTTTCCCTCCGTGGCAGGCAGACCGCTTGTGATGTCGTTGTAGATACCGCGGCAGACGTTGTTTTCGTATTGAGCTGTGGTGTAGCCATCCCATTCGGCATGGAGTCTCAGCGTGTATGTGCCGTCAGCATTGGGTATCACCTCCTCTATGGTGTCGCCCTCGGAAGCAATCAAATCTCCTTCGATGGTGGTCTGTCGGTTGACAATCAGCTCGGCAAACTGGGCGAACTCGCGCACCTTGATGCTCCCGACCTCAGCGTTGCCCTGGCCGTCAATCCTCGCGCCGGTCAGCCCCTCGACGTAGTTGCCTGCCTCAAAACCCTTGTCAGCGGCAATCTTGCCCGACGAGCGGTCATCCTTCAGCTTGGAAAGAAACATCGAGCCGCCATAGGCTGAGATAAGGCTCTTGATTTGCGAGGCGTTGTAGCCACCGCCCCCTTGCCCTTGGCCCGATGCGAGAGAATCAATCTGATTCTGCATCTTGTCAAGACGCCCTACGGTCTTCTCTTCTTTGAGCACCACCTCATAGGTCGGTATCGGTCCGTCACCCTCGATGATGGTAAGCTGGTCTATGAAGATAGCTGCGTCAATATTCAAATCCTCATCCTCAAAAAGCAACTGCATTCCGGCGCGAAGCGTATCATGAAGACTCTTGATAGCACCCTTGGAAGCCATAGCCACATCATGCTGCCGCGCCATAAAAATCTCGTCAATCTTCGGTACATACACTGACCGCGAATAGTCATTCTTGGAAAGCCACGCCTTCGCAGCAGTCAGAAGCCTCTGAGAAGCCGCCTTCACATACACCTCCGGCATCCGTATATAGAGAAGCACAAATTTATCCCCACTTTTGGCATTATAGGCATCGTAGGGAAACCAAAGCTTCAAATCCTCATCATAAACCCGATTCAATTCCAGCTCATATCCACTTTGAGTACCCTCTGTGAGAGCTGCGCAAGAGACAATCTCAAACTCACGTCCTCCGAGCATTCCCGTCTTAAATGACAGGGTAGGGGTTTGTCCGGCAATAATCTGTTCATTGATGTCAAATCCAATATCCTTAATCGTGACCTTGAAAGTAGCCGGCTCAGCCTCCGTAGTAGCATTCCCCTCGAAAGCATCCCCTTCAATCTTTCCCACGCCGTTGTCAGTCATCTGCTCAGCGTCAACAAGCACATCAAGAGCACCCTCAGCCGAGCAAGCCACACCAGCAGCCTTCAGTTGATTAGCGGTCATTCCCTCGATTGAAGGATATATCTCCTCCAGCTCTCCAGAGCCGTCGAAGAAAATAGTTCCCTCACGAACACCAAGAGCGTCAATATTCTTGGAGTCAATATAAGGGCCAAGGGAAGAGGAGGGGAATGCAGGCAACATAAGATACTGCACCGCCATATTGTCAGGAATCAGAGCGACTCCATCAGCCCCA
>CAYSFO010000061.1:0-5767 GCA_964430695.1 uncultured Muribaculaceae bacterium
TCACAGAATAAAACTTCGCTCGTAGGTCTAATTAACATACGTTCTTCTAATTTTTCCGAACCACCATGTGTTACCCAAGCAACTTCAGGAGCAAAACCTTCTACATGGTCTTTTTCAATTTGAAATAGACTTTCCGGAATAAACATGGGCATTTGTAAATTTACGTGTCCTAACTTTTTAAATTCTCTATCCAAAACACTTACTATATTTTCCCAAATTGCATACCCGTAAGGACGGATAACCATACTTCCTTTTACAGAAGTATAATCCACTAAATCTGCTTTTTTGATTACATCTGTATACCAAGTTGCAAAATCTATATCACGACTTGTTATTTCTTTTACTGTTTCTGCCATATCATCACCTATTCTTCATTATCTTCAATATTAAAATCAACTAATTCGCCATTTTCTGTTAATATTTTATTTACTTTTTCGGTAGCACTATTTAATTTATCACTACAATATTTCACTAATTTCATAGCTTCTGTATATTTTTCAATGGCCTTATCTAATTCTATACTTCCATTTTCTAATTCATGTACAATATTTTCTAATTTTTCTAAAGATTCTTCAAAACTTACTTCTTTCATTCTTTTTTCTCCTTTACAATAGCGGTGATTTCACCTTTACTTACTTTTATTTTTATTTTATCTTCTAAATTAATCTCTTTTGCATCTTTGATAATTTTGTTTTCTTTCGTTACCAAACTATATCCTTTATCTAAGATATTTAATGGATTTACTAATTTTAAGGTATTTATGATTAGTTCCTGTTTATGACTTTTATGTTCTAAAATGGATTGAATGCTTTTTGTTGCTTGTTCTATCAAACTATCTAATTTTTGTTCTTTTAGTTCATAAAGAGCAATAGGATTTCTTAAAATAAAACTGTTTTTTAAATGGGTTATTTTATCTATTTTATTTTTGAGTTCGTTATTGATATAGGTATTTAAACGAATTTTTTTCTCATTAATAAAATTAATTGTATCTAATTTGGTAGGTACAGCCATTTCTGCTGCTCCTGTCGGTGTTGGGGCCCTAAGGTCTGCTACAAAGTCCGCAATAGTAAAATCTACTTCGTGTCCTACGGCACTAATAATAGGAATGTGAGATTCATAGATTGCTCTTGCCACACTCTCTTCATTAAATGCCCATAAATCTTCTATGGATCCTCCTCCGCGACCACAAATGATTACATCTAAATCATATTCGTTTGCTTTTCTTATTTGACGCACAATTTCCGGGGCTGCAGATGCTCCTTGTACTAAAGAAGGAAATAAAATAGTTTCACAAATCGGAAATCTTCTTTTAATCGTACTTAAGATATCTCGAATGGCTGCTCCCGTGGAAGCAGTAATAATTCCAATTCTTTTTGGATACTTTGGAATTTTCTTTTTATGCTCTATAGCAAATAATCCTTCACTTGCTAATTTCTTTTTTAATTTCTCATATTCAATATATAAATTCCCAAGTCCATCCATTTCCATTTTATCTACATAAATTTGATAGGTTCCTTGGGCAGGATAACAAGAAATACGACCTTCGACTAAAACGTTCATTCCATCTTCTGGTTTAAATTGTAAAGCTAACGCTTTATTATAAAACATGACAGCACTAATTCTTGAAGTTTCATCTTTTAGGGTAAAATATAAATGCCCTCTTGTATGATTTTTAAAATTAGAAATTTCTCCTTTTAAATATATTTTATTTAAAAAGCTGTTTTCATCAAACATGACTTTGATATATTCATTTAAATCACTAATTTTTAAGTATTTTTCTTCCGTCTCTATCATAAGACTTCCTACTTTCTTATTCCCTTATTATTTTATCTAAAACGGCATTGATGATTTTTCTTACTGAATCATCACTATATTTTTTAGATAATTCTACTGCTTCATTAATAACTACAATTTCTGGTGTATCTGTATATTTTAATTCAAATAAAGCAATTCTTAAAATGGCAGCGCCGGTTTTATCTAAACGATCGATGGTCCAATCTTTAATATATTTATTAGCTAAGTTATCGAGTTCATTTTCATGAGTAATCACTCCATAAACGATATCTTTTACATATTCGTTTTCAATTTCTATATTGTCTTTTATAATTTCATCAATATCTAGTTTTGTTTTGTTACTCTTCATAAGGTTATATTGATATAAAATAATCATGCATTTTTCTCTCAATTCACTTCTTTTGAAAGCCATAAAATCACCACTTCGATTATAACATAAAGAAAGTAAAAAACCTAGTTAAAACTAGGTGCTAATTTTCTAATATACGTACTTTTTATACTCTGTTCTTCTAAATGATCAAAAATAGTTTTTAAATACATCCCTTTCGTATAATATAAAGGGTCTCCTATTTTTATATCTTTATATTTTGTTTTTTTCTGAAATATTTTTTTGGTATTTTTTTCTTCCAAAGCAGATATTTTGTAATGAATATGATTTCTTCTTTTTCTGGGAATGGCACGCAAAGTTTTTGAATAAATTCTTTGTTCAGGTGTTACGATTGTTTTATGATATTCATAACATTCTTCTATACTAGTACTTACTCTTTGACATGTATAACTTTTTTCTTCTTCTTTTTCTTCTATCAAAAAATTGGTAAGTGTATTATCTTCTAAAGAAATGCGAAAAAATATTTTTCCTTTATTATTTTGCATGACCAATTCTTTTTCGTTCTGTTTTTTTATAGAATATAGGTTACCATTTAACTGAATGATTAGAGTATTATTTTCAAGTTTTATTTGGCATTCTAATTCTTTTTGTGTTTCTAAAGATTCACTATCATTGCAAAATGTAAATTTATCTTCAAATAAAGTTATGATATTTTTTTGTAAAAAGTAATTTATGACTTCTAAATCGCTTTCTGCAAGTTCAGGATGAATAATAGCAAGATTCGCCATAACCCTATCTGATAAAATTATTGTGTTCATTTTTTACTCCTTTTTATTTTTTTCCATTAATTTTTTTAGTTCATACAATTTATTTATGGCATCGATTGGTGTCATGTAAACTGGGTCAATGGATTCCATAAATTTTTTTATTGGATCTTCTTTTTTAGGTTCATCAAAAACCATTTCTAATTGTATGTTATTCGTTTTATTCTCTGTATTTTTATTGTTTTCGTAAACACTTAATATTTCATTTGCACGATTTGTTAGCTCTTCAGGCATGCCAGCAAGTTTTGCTACATGAATTCCATAACTTTTATCGACAGCGCCATTCTTTACTTTATGTAAAAATGTAATGGTTCCATTTTCTTCGTGTGCAGAGACATGAATGTTTTTGATACTTGGAATTTCTGTTTCTAAAGATGTTAGTTCATGGTAATGCGTGGAAAATAAAGTTTTGCATTTTATATTTTTGTTAACGTATTCTAAAATGGCTTGGGCAAGACTCATCCCGTCATAAGTGGCCGTACCTCTTCCAAGTTCATCAAATAAAATTAAACTATTTTCGGTTGCATTTAAAATGGCATTTCTAGCTTCATTCATTTCAACCATAAAGGTAGATTCCCCACTTACTAAATCATCACTAGCCCCAATTCTTGTAAATATTTTATCAATAATGGGAAGATTTGCGCTTTTAGCGGGAACAAAAGAACCCATTTGTGCCATGATAATGATAATGGCTAGCTGTCTCATATAGGTTGATTTTCCACTCATATTTGGACCCGTAATTAAAAGTGTTGTAGTATTTTCATTCATTGTACAATCGTTTCTAACATAGGTATTGTTACTGACACGCTCAATAACTGGATGAAAACCATCTTTAATCTCTATTTCATGATTTTCATTAAGTTCTGGTCGTACTAAATTATATTCCTCAGCACAAACAGCAAGAGCGGCAATGGCATCTAATTCACTAATTACTTGCGCTGTATCTTTTAAAGAAATCAATTCTTTTTTTATTATTTCTTTGATTTCCATAAATAAATTATATTCTAACTCTATAATTTTTTCTTCCGCATTTAAAATTAGTGCTTCTTTTTCTTTTAATTCGGGAGAAATATATCTTTCACAATTGGTTAAGGTTTGTCTACGTTCCCAATGTAGATTTTCATTTACTTCTTTTACTTGTCCTTTACTAACTTCAATATAATATCCAAAAACACGGTTATATCCTACTTTTAAAGTTTTAATACCAGTACTTTCTTTAATTTGGTTTTCAAAATCAGCAATAAAATTCTTTCCACCACTACGAATTTCTTTTAATTCATCTAATTCCGCATTATACCCTTCTTTAATTAAGTATCCTTCTTTTAAAGTAACTGGAGGATTTTCATAAATAGCACTTTCTAACAAATCATAGATATCTTTATGTTCACTTATTTTATAATCGAAATGAAGACTTTCCATAATCTCTTTTATTTCTGGCAAAACCTTTAAACTTGTTTTTAATTGTAATAAATCACGAGCGTTTAATGAGCCACAAGCTATTTTCCCACATAAACGTTCTATATCATAAATTTCATATAAGCGGTCTCTTAAGCGGTCTTTTAAAATAAATTCGGTATTTAAAGTAGTTATTTTATCAAAACGTTCATTTATTTTTGTTCTATCTTTTAAAGGATGCATCAAATAATCTTTTAGTTTACGACTGCCCATACTTGTTTTGGTTTTATCAAGTAACCAAATAAGGGAATATGTTCTTTCTTTTAAGCGTAATGTTTCTACTAATTCTAAATTTCGAATCGTATGGATATCCATTTCTAGGTAATCTTCCTTATTAACCACATTTACTTCTTTCATGTGTGAAACATCTTTTAGTTCACGAACAATTAAGTAATAAAGTAAATGTTTAATTCCTTCTTTAAAGCGAATATCTTCTACACTCTCTATTAAATTTTCATAACCTTCTGTTAGAAAACCGTCTGAAAAAGAAACTTCTATTCCATAACTTCCTTTTAATAATCCAATTAATTCTGTATCTAAATTATCTTTTAAAATGACTTCTTTTATTTTTAAATTTAATATTTCATTTAATAATTTTTCTTTTTTGGGTTCTACATTCATAATATTTAAGCTACCCGTTGAAATATCAGCATAACATAAAACATAAGTAAAAGAAAAATCAAGAATACTTGCTATGTAATTGTTATCGTGTTCACTTAAAAGTTCTGAATCAACGATAGTTCCTTTACTGATAACTTGTACAACACCACGACGCACCATTCCCTTTGTATTTTTAGGATCTTCTAATTGCTCACAAATGGCAACTTTATATCCTTTATTTACTAACTTTTCAATATAGGGTTTTACAGAATGAAACGGAACTCCGCACATAGGGACACGACTCTCTAATCCCGCATTTTTACTAGTTAACGTTAATTCTAGTTCACGAGCTGCAATTTCTCCGTCTTCAAAAAATAATTCATAAAAATCTCCTAAACGAAAAAAAAGCAATTCTTCAGGATATTCTTCTTTTATATCATAATACTGTCTCATTCCAGGACTTAATTTTTCTTTATCTACTTCACTACGTTTCATTTACTACCCACCTTGTTTATTATAACATAGAGGGTAAAAGAAAAAAAAGAAATTTACTTCTTTTTTTAATATATTATTATAATTAACTATAATTTTCTATTTTCTAGTACAATCGTTGGGCTCTAAAGTTTGCAATTCAACGATTTCTTGCCCTAATGAAGAATCATAAAATTCTTGATAGCTATTAAATTCTTTAAAAGCTTGTACAAAAAATTCTTGTTCTTCTTTTGATAATAAATTTGAGTTTGAAAAAATACCATCTAAAATAATT
>CAYSFO010000062.1:0-5644 GCA_964430695.1 uncultured Muribaculaceae bacterium
TTCTGGACATGAATGCGCTAATGCCTATACAGAATTAAATGATCCAATTGATCAATTAGAAAGATTTGAAGAACAAATAAAAGAAAAAGAATTAGGTAATGAAGAAGCTAATGATATTGACTATGATTTCGTAGAAGCTTTAGAATATGGTATGCCACCAGCTGGTGGAATAGGTTATGGAATTGACCGTTTAATCATGTTATTTACGGAATCAGAATCAATTCGTGATGTTCTTTTATTCCCAACTATGAAACCTGAAAATAGACAAGATTAATCTTGTCTATTTTTTCAATTTTAGATATAAAATATGAATTAGATTTTCGCAAATAAAAACCGCATTTTTGCGATTAATATTTTCTTGATAAAATATGACCGTTACCTAAATCTAATTTTCTTGGTCTTTTCACAGTAATTGTTAAAATGTCTTTTTCAATATAATAATAAAGTGTAGGATAAATTTTTTCATCTCTTTGAATTGTAATATTCATATAATCTAATATCTCAGTTAAATATTCCCAATCAATATTAACATTATTAAGAAAATTCCCACTCCTAAGAGAAACTTCATCCACGCTTTTACGTGAATAATTAAGTGATATAGTTAATCCTTTATCGCTTATACAATAAGATGATAATTCTGTTTCACCAACTTTTTCTGAAGTTATTTTACCAAGATTTTTATATTTTTTAACTGATTTAATACAATCTTGTCTTTTATCTGCCGTTGCAAGAGTATTATTTACTAAAGAAAGAATAGAAGCTGCAAATTCTTCAGTTCTTTCTCTTTTCTTCGCTTCTTTTTTACTAACCTTTTTCTTTTCTTCTAATTCAGCCTCATGTATTCGTTGATAAGCTTCATCAAACATATCTGAACTAGTATCAAGCTTTGATATTAATTCATCGTGTATTCGTTTGTCAGCTTTATCAAACATGTCTGAACAATTATCAAGTTTTGAAATTAATGTATATAATTCTTTATTCATAATAATAATAATCCCCCCTTCAAAATATGGGAATATTATAAATGAAAAGTTTTATAATTGTCAAATTTTCACCATAATAAAAAAATAACTATTTCGAATAGTTATTTTTATTGTCAAATATATCTTTATCAATTGAGAAAGGTTTGTAAATTTTCGTTAAACCAAATAAAACTAGAGTAGAAGGTAATGTACGACCTCTTTCATAATGTGAATATGCTGGTTGACCACTACCAATCTTGCTAACAACTTCTGCTTGTGTCATCTTATTGATTTTTCTTAAATTTTTTAAGTTTTCACCAATCATCTTTCTATCAATCTTAATAGGTTTAAAATTATTTTCATCACTTAAGCCATATAAATAATCTAAACTATATTCAAATTTATTAGCATATTGAATTAGTCTTTCTATTGGAATAACATCTTTTTCTGTTTCCCATCCTGAAACAGTAGAATTATCAACATTTAATATTTCTGCAATCTCAGTTTCAGTTAGTTCACAATCTTCACGACTGCTTCTTAAGTTTTTTACTATCATAAACCAATCACCATCTTAATTATTTCATTTACTAAAGCAAATTTTTAAAATTTAGGGGAATAGTAATAAAAAGAAAATATTATTGAGTTAATTTTTATGCTAACATATAAAAAAGATTTTATTCTTATTTATAAAAAGGGCAGTTGATAAATAATGGATTTAGATAAAGTTGGAAAATTTATTGCTGAGAATAGAAAAAGGCAGAACTTAACTCAAAAAGACCTAGGTGAACTTTTAGGAATAAATCCAAAAACTATAAGTAAGTGGGAAAGAGGAGTTAATGCTCCAGATATAGCACTATTAACCGAAATAGCAAAATACTTAAATGTCACAGTTGAAGAACTACTAGCAGGCGAAAAAATAAAAAGAGATAAACTAAGTATAAAGAGATTTATTAATAAAAGTAATAAAACATCAAAAATTGTTACTATTACTTTTATTATTTTGTTTATTTTTATAATCATAGGTTTAATATACAAACCGTTCATCAATAACAAGAAACATGAAATATATACAATTAGTACAAGTGATAAGGATTATTTAGTAAATGGATATTTAATTTTAAATGACAACAATTATTCAGTTGATATAACGGAAATAAAAAGTATAAAAAAGAATATTGGTAGAAGTGCAGACGTTAAATTAAATATTTTGGATATTAATTTTGTTAGTAATGGAGAAATTATTTACAATTACTTGATGAAAGAAGAAGGTGATTTTTATCTTTTTGAAGAATTAAAAAAGATAAATATTAACTTTAATAGAGTAAATGATAATAAAGATTCTATTACTAATGCCAAAAATGAAATGACTATAAAATATTGCCTTACGTACAATGAATGTTCTACTATAAAACTTGAGTTAAACATCAAAAAAAGTTGAGTAACCAAATTGGCTACCTAATTCGCTCATTGAGTTGTTGATGAATTTTTATGTACATATTAAAATCAAAAATATAGAAAGGAGTGAATTATGAAGAAGTACTTAGTTATACTAATTATGTTTGCAATATTATTAATACCTAATACAGTATTTGCTGAAGAAGAATTTGTTTTAGTATCGAGAGATGTTAAATATTATAAGACAATAACTTATTATAATGATGATACATCAACTTATAATACTAATTCTTCCGAACCAAGATCTTATACGATTGAAGTAACAGAAGAAGAATATTATAATCATGACGATATGCTTAATCCACAATCAACAACGGTTACTACGGAATATAAAAAAATGGTGACTGATATTTTAAGTAGTGGATCAAAGTATCGTTATCGAGTTGTACTTGATTGGCAACAAATTCCAAAAACTAGAAGTTACGACATAATTGGGATTGGTCATTCAACATCAGTAAAACTTAGTGGAAGTTTACACTTCGCTCAAGATTACTGCATTTCTGGTGGCGGATGTTCTTGTAGTACATCTTATACAGGAACAACAATTGATTCTGGCGCTACTTCTACATTTAAATTACCAAGTGGAACGTTAACTGCTCTTATCCAAACTTTGTATTTTGATGTAGATAAGAATACAACCGGTACAATTACTTCCCAATCAGCTTATGGTGATTATTCCCATGCTACTAAGACTATAACTAAAGCTAACGCATTAAAACATACTATTGGAACTACAGGAATCAAATTGGATTCTTCGATTTCAAGCTACTATGATTCCATAAATTATGGTTTAGCGCGTTGGACTGGAAGTTGGTAAAAATACTATAAAATAAAACAAAACTGCTAAAAAACAATACTTAAAGAATTCAAAGGATGACAACTATGATGAATTTCAGAAAAAATATACATTTATTGTATGACTTTTTTACTGCTGCTAAGTATAAAAGTATAAATCAAGCTGCAACAGTCCTAGGAATAAATGAATCAACTGTATGCAGAAGTATAAAAAGACTAGAACGACTTACAATGAAAAGATTAATTAATTCCAGTCGCACTGGAATTGAACTCACTAGTGAAGGTGAAAAGTTATACAAAGAACTATCTATTAAATTTAATGGATAGTTTTTTTGTACAAGTATTTATGATATTGACAATTATATAATAAAGTAGTAATATTTTCTATATCACAAATTTTTTGAGGTGTATATGAAGAGATTTATTGTTTTTAAAAATTTTATATTTTTTATCACAATTGACACTCTTTTATGCGGCCTAAATTTGCAAACGGTAGAATAATTAGTTCTATCGTTTTTTGTCTATTAAAGGAAGGGGTATAGATATGGGAATTGATTCATTATTAGCTATTATTCAAGATTATGCACCACATGATAAAGAAGCAATATTACGTGCTTATGAATTTGCAAGTGAAGTTCATAAAGGTGTATTCCGTAAAAGTGGAGAACCATATATAACTCATCCAATCGCTGTTGCTTGTATTTTAGCTGAAATGCATGCTGATGTCGAAACTATTATGGCCGGACTTCTTCATGATACGATTGAAGATGGAGATAATATTACTAAAGAAGTTATTGCCGAAAAATTTGGACAAACAGTTGCTAACCTAGTTGATGGAGTAACAAAATTTCCAAAATTAAGTATTGGCAATGACAAGAGTCAAACTGATGCTGCTAGTAATCGAAAAATATTTGAAAGTATTACCTTCGATATTCGTATATTAATAATTAAATTAGCCGATAGATTACACAATATGCGTACACTAGAATTCCATAAACCAGAAAAACGAGAAGAAATTTCTTTAGAAACGATGAATATTTTTGTACCATTTGCTAATTTAATAGGAGCTTATACTTTTAAACAAGAATTAGAAGATTTAGCTTTTAAATATTTAAATCCTCAAGAATATTTAAAAATGATTGAGTTAGAAAAACAAGTTTACTTAGAAAATTTTGATGTTATTGATCAAGCAATATTTAGAGTATCGCAACTTCTAAATTCAAAAAATATTCCTTTCCACGAAAAATTAAAAATAAAAAACTACTATGGATTATTTAAACGTTTAAAAACATATCAAGATGTATCCAAAGTCCACGATTTATTCTCTATTAAATTTATGGTTAATGACGTTGATACCTGCTACTATTTACGAGATGAAATTAATAGAATGTATCCATCTATAAAGAAAAAAGAAAAAGATTATATCAGTCATCCTAAAGCTAATATGTATAGATCATTACATACATCCGTAATTGCACCAAATGATCGTATTTTACAATTTCAAATTAAAACTCCAGAGATGTATCAAATTAATGCATATGGTTTAACTGCTTACTGGGATTTATTAAAATTCAATCATGCGGCAGAACGTATGCAAGATGATGTTCGTAAATTTCAATTCTTTCAAATACTTGAAGAACTTTCTAAAAATAATTTAAGTAATGAAGAATATAATAATGCTGTTGAAAAAGATATTCTAAGTGATCGAATTAATGTAAGAACACCTATGGGAGATATTATTGATTTATCTGCTGGTTCAACACCTGTTGATTTTGCTTTTAAAATTCACACGGATTTAGGTTTGAATATTATTGCATCTAAAGTAAATGGAGTAGAAGTACCACTTGATTATAAATTAAAAGATAAAGATGTTGTTGAAATAGTAAGTGATCCAAATTATACTGGAGAAAGACAAGATATCTATAATATGTGTACTTCGGTATCTGTAAAAAGAAAAATAAAGAAGTATTATGAAGGTCATTAATAATTTTTTATAAAAAGACTTGCATTTTAAAAAAAATGTATTATAATGGATAAAGACATTTTACAAAAGAGCTGAATACTTTTTAGGGGTGACCCAAATAAGTATTTGGCTTTTTTGCGTGGAAAGGAAGTGTATTATAAATGTCGATCATCGAGGTTAATAACATAACGAAATCTTTCCGTGTCGCGAAGAAAGGAAGTGGACTTAGAGAATCAATTAAATCCTTCTTTAAAAGAGAATATATAAAAATTGATGCTGTTAAGGATATTTCTTTTTCCATCGACAAGGGAGAAATTATTGGTTACATCGGACCAAATGGAGCAGGTAAAAGTACAACAATCAAAATTTTATCTGGTATTTTAACTCCAGACGATGGGAAGTGTAGCGTAAATGGATATACTCCATGGCTAGACAGAAAAAATTATGTTAAAAAAATAGGCGTTGTATT
>CAYSFO010000063.1:0-5625 GCA_964430695.1 uncultured Muribaculaceae bacterium
CACGGAAAACTTGGGTAAAATGAAGACTTTGACGGTTGTCAGCTACATAAAGAATTTTATTTGGCTTAAATTCTAGCTGTCTTCCATAAATTGTTGCTAGGTCTGTTGTACCATATAGATATGCCTTATTGCTTTTTTGATAAATAAAGGGGGGCATCTCAATTTTATCGTTTTCTTCTTGCACGGAAACGATTTTGGCACCTTCGCTCTCTTCTAATAAGTGTGCATTTTCTAAATCTTTTGTTAAATCAGGAATGTATTTATAAGCGTCCGATTCTCCTAACCATAAATCAAAAGATACACCTAAATAATCATACATTTCTTTAATATCTTTTTTAGAGATTTCTAAAATTCTTTGAAAATAGTTTTGGTATTCAGGATTTCCATCTTGTAAGTCTTTCGTAATTTTAGCACATTCTTCTTTAATGCTATCGTCTTCTTTGCATAATTTACTAATCTTAGGATATAAATCGGATAAGATTTCTAATGTTATCTCTTCTGCACTACAATTTTCTTTTTTTAGCCCATAAATGACTTGCCCTATTTGTAATCCATAATCTCCAAGGTGTACATCTCCAATAACCGTTTGGTTCATATATTTTAGTAGTCTTTTTATCGATTCTCCTACAATTGCTGGTCTTAAATGCCCAATGTGAAGAGGTTTGGCAATATTCGCTCCTCCATAATCAATCACGACTGTTTCTTTTTTAGGTAACGTGATGTTGTATTTTGGAGTATTTATCATTTGGTTTAACAACGTATTTATGTATTCATCAGTTAAAGTAAAATTGATAAATCCCGGTTTTACACATTCAATACTAGCAAATTTACTTTTACAGCTTTCAATACTCTGTAATTCTTCTACAATTTGCACCCCTAAATCAAAAGGGCTTTGATGTAATTTTTTTGCTAAAGCAAATGTTCCATCATATTGATAATCACATAAATCTGGTCGATTTGATTTAATAATTTTTACTTCGATTTCTTCATTCGTTATGATTTTTTTAATTACTTGTTCTAATTCTTTATTCATTGCTTTCACCTTCTTTCGTGATGATTATTTTATTTTTCGCATCATCTGTTTCTATCATATACTCTACTATTATCTTATTATTTAAAATATTTAATTCACAATAATCTACTTCAATTGGTAATTCCATTCCTTCTTTTTTTAGGTATATTTTGCAACTATTATTTTTAATATCAAGAAAGAAAAGAAATTCATCATTTTCACGAGTAAATGTTTTTTCTTCTAAATCTAGAATTGTATTATACTCTAAAAAATTAAATTTTATACAATTTTTCTTTTCTTCTAAGTTCGTAACTATTTTTCTTTCTATTTCTTGATCATTTTTGAAAAAAATAGCTTCAAATGTAGTGAAATGCATGCAAACACCTCTTTTTTCTAGGTCATTATATCATAGGACCTCTAGAAATGCACTCATAAATTTTGTTATTTCTTCCATACTAAAAAAAGGTGATTTCTATGCGAAAATTACGCTTTTTTACAAAGTCCATTATTTTTTTATTTTTAGTTTTTTTAATTGTAATGACAGGGTTATATACTTACGCCTATTTTAGTCCAAAATTAGAACTTTCAAGTATAGGACAAATGTATATTTATGATAAGGATGAAGCGTTGGTCTATCAAGGGAGTGGAACGAGCGAATGGGTCAATTTAGAAGATATTTCTGAAAATTTAATTCATGCTGTTATTAGTGTAGAAGATAAAAATTTTTATAAACATCAAGGGTTTGATTATTTACGTATTTTTAAAGCCATGCTTACCAATATTAAAAGCGGAGAAATTGTACAGGGTGCCTCTACGATTAGCCAACAATATATTAAAAATATGTATTTAGATTTTGACCAAACTTGGAAAAGAAAAATTGAGGAAGCTTTTTTAACACTTGAATTAGAGGTACATTATGATAAAGATGAGATATTAGAGGGGTATTTAAATACGATTAACTATGGAGCGGGAAATTATGGGGTTTTAAATGCTAGCCAATACTATTTTAATAAAGACGTTAGCGATTTAACACTCGAAGAAGCTATTATGCTTGCTGGTATTCCTAAAAATCCTACAAAATATAATCCAGTTAATGATTATGATGCGTGCATTAAAAGAGCCAAAGTCGTTGCTTTATCCATGTTAAATAATAAGATAATTGATGAAAATACGTATAATAATTTATTTACAAAGCAAATTGAAATCTATGGAAAAAGAGAAACAAATAATTTACAAATGATTATGTATTATCAAGATGCTGTTTTAAAAGAGCTAGAAACAATTGGTGGTATTC
This sequence comes from uncultured Muribaculaceae bacterium, assembly GCA_964430695.1. Lineage (GTDB taxonomy): Bacteria > Bacillota_I > Bacilli_A > RF39 > UBA660 > MGBC108787. The sequence continues at coordinate 2,307 of CAYSFO010000063.1, forward strand.
CTAAATCTCTTTTAGATTCAGGAAGTTTAAAAATTTATACAAATCTAGATATGAACGCACAAGCAACTCTGGAGAAGGAAATTTTAAATACAGTTACGGATAAAGATTTACAAGTGGCTGGGATTTTAATTGATCCGGATACTGGAGGAGTTCTTGCTTTAACAGGAGGTATTGATTATGCAAAAAGCCAGTATAACAGAGCTTTGCAATCAAAAAGACAAGTTGGATCGACAATGAAACCTTTTTTGTACTATGCTGCTTTAGAAAATGGCTTAACAAGTTCTTCAACTTTTATGAGTGAACCTACCAATTTTGTTTTTGCAAATAATAAAGTGTATAATCCCGCTAATTTTAATGATACATATGCAAATAAAGAAATAACCATGGCTGCTGCTCTTGCCTATTCTGATAATATTTATGCCGTAAAAACGCATTTATTTTTAGGAGAAGAAACTCTTGTGGAAACAGCACAAAAAGTAGGAATTACAGAAGACATAGAAGCAAATCCTTCTCTTGCTTTAGGAACTAGCGAAATTAACATGCTTGATTTTGCAAGAGGATATACAACACTTGCAAATGGTGGGTATTTAACAGATAACTATTTTATTACAAGAGTGGAAGACTTAAATGGAAATGTTTTATATAAACATAAAGAGAAAAAAAAGTTAGTATTAAATTCAAATTATGTTTATATTCTAAATGAAATGCTTTCTAATACAAGTAATATTAAATTTCAAAGTTATACTTCTCCAACTGCGCTTTCCATTGCTAATAAAATGAGTAAAAAATATGCTTTAAAAACAGGTACTACAAATACAGACTATTGGACAGTTGGCTACAACAATGATGCATTACTTATGTTGTGGCTTGGGTATGATGATGCAACGGAAATTAATAGTGATAGCAGTCGCTGGGCAAAAAATATTTGGGTCAATACGATAGAAGATTATTTGAAGGAAGAAGAGGAGCATTGGTATGACACTCCTGAAAATGTTATAGGTGTTTTACAAGACCCAGTTACCGGAAATAATGTTACTAATGGAAATGCTGCAGTTTTTTACTACGTTAAAGGTAGTGAGGGAAATGCCATTAGTGTTGATGGAATGCAAGATTAAAAAATATCACAAACTTTTGGTTTGTGATTATTTTTATATTCTTCAGGATTTTGTTCTTTAGATGTCATTTGGTTGTTTCGACTGGTTCTATTTTTACTGCTTATATTTTTAAAGACAGTAAGTAGGCGTTATCAAAATTGGTAACACTTACAATTCAATTATAACTTCTTTTCTATAAATTACAACTACTTTTTTTCTTCTATTTTTATTTCATAATTACATGCTTTTAATATCTTTAAAAACATCTTTAGATTGATTTCGTTTACTCCACCCTCATATCTCGCATATTGTTGCTGTTTGATTCCTAGTTTTTCTGCTAAGGCTTGTTGCGAATATCCTCTAGATTTTCTAAGAATTTTTAGATTGACTATATTCATGATAATACCCAAGGGGAAGATATTGTCCCCGAACCCGATGAAGCAGACACAGAGGGAAGAAGAATAACGATAGGGCGGAAAGGAAGACCCACAGTCTTACCAGAACAAGAGGAACCAGAAGTACAATCATATAACGTGGCGTAAGACCAACCCGTCGAACCAGCCGTCTTGGCCGCACCGAACATACCACCATATTGAGTAGAGACAAAATAACGAGAAGCCAACCAGTAATCAGAGTTGGAATCCGAACCGGAGACGGGCATAGAGCTCAGATTTCGGCATGCACTACGCACTAGATTTCTATCAGGTTGAGAGGATACATCCCCACAGCCTCGTCTTTCTAAACTATTGTCTTCAGTAGAAGTATTATTACAGAAAGAAGGAAGAATAGTATAATTAATATTTAGAGATTGATCCTTATAACCCATGGGTCTCGTGGAAGACGTAAGGTTGGGAACCGCGAAGGCGGATGCTATGTTTTTTAGTGCTTCTACAAGGTTTCTATACCCTGTTTCTCCACTAAAATATACTGCTTTACTCGATACATATTCTGATACCATTTCAATGGTTCCATCATCATTAAATCTTATGATTCTCCATGTTTTTAACTCACTTGGATTGATGGTTTGAGTACTTGTGTATCCTGTTAGGCTTGTTGGTATTGTGTATGACTTTAAATTTGGTACCATTCGGACATAGTCTCCTATTTTGGCTGTTGTCCATAATCCGCTTAAGAATGTTGATGGTGCACAATCCTTCGTTCCTTTTACTCCAAATATGGTTACTCCACATTTGATGTTCTCTGCTTTTAAGTTAGCATCTCCTTTGATAATTTGATCTTCACTTAAGTATTGGCCTGCTGATATGATTTGGTTTGTTGTACTTGGTGTATATGTTGCTGACCCTTTACTTGGAATTGTTCCTACGACTAACTTCCCTTGGACATACGCACTCTTTCCACTTAGTATTTCATCTGCTGTTGCATCTCCACTGATTGCACATATGTTTAATTCATCTAATGCTTTTGTCACTGTGTCATCTTGATATATGACTTCATCACTTGTTATGGCTTTTACTTGTGGTATTATTAGTAATGCTATAATTGTTATTATCTTTATTATCCTTTTCATATACTACCTCTCTATCTCATATTCTATACTTCCAAAGTTACTTATATCTCCTCCATAATAGCAACTTATTCTTTCTTCCCCTTCTATTTCTTTCTCTACGATTCCATACACACTTGCTAGTTGATTCCCTTCACTATCTTTTACTCTGATTAGGAATTCATTTAAGTATTTTGGTTCTTGACTCTTGTTTGTTATTTTTACTACAAACTCTGTGGAATTGTTTTCAACTTTCACATCTTCTAATGTAAATTCAAAATTATCTACTGTATCACTTCTTCTTTTGTTTTCTTCTATCTCTGTTGGTTTATTATTTGGGTTATTTGTTGGTTCTTCTTTCTTTGTTAGGTTAATAGCAAGTGTAAGGATGAGTGCTATTGCTATGACTCCTATTCCTATGATTGGGATTATTTTCTTATTCTCCATTTTCTTCTCCTCCTTCTTCTTCTCCTTTTATTAATTCATATAGTTTATTTAATTCTTCTTCTACGGTTGTATCTTTGTAGGTGATTGAACTTGCTTTATAGTAGATATTTACTTTTTCTGGTCTACTCCAGTTACTTCTTACTCCACTAGACCCTACGATTCTATAATAGATATAACTTGTTCCTTCTTTCGTGACTTCTAGATTTCCATCTATTGTTATTCCACTTACATTCTCTCCTGGATCTTGTTCTATATCACTGATAAAGTATTCATA
>CAYSFO010000064.1:0-5354 GCA_964430695.1 uncultured Muribaculaceae bacterium
AAGTAGCATGATTTAGTTCATCTTTAGAGATTCCTGTAATCGCATGTAATACATCTACAACCATTTCTCTATTATTTTGATGACACATCACGGCTTTAAACATGGCATCATTCAGTAGATTAATCGTTTTGTCTTCTTCGAAATTCATTAAAACTCCCTCTTTCAAAAAACAATCTATCAAAGAAGAAAAGTTTAAGCAAATCTCCAATTTTTAAAATTTGTAGCAAAACAAAAAGAAATGTCTAATCAATTATTAAAATTGGTAAAACATTTCTTACAATTGAATCCAATTCACACAAAATGAGTACAAATTTTATTTTTTCTTAAAACTTGCACAATTTGTTCCACTTTTATCGTTGGAAACCAATATTTTCCCCAGAGTACAATAATTTTCTTTGTTATGAAATTTACAATTCTTTACGGTACATGCAATACATTGATTAAAATAAATTTCTTCCATTAGAATCACCTACAATTAGTATGAATAAATTATGATTTTGTATACATACTAAAAGTAGGTGGGAAACATGAGAAAACATATCGACTATTTTTATAAGTGTTATGATAAAATGAATGAAAATGAAATAGAAAGAACCTGTAACGAACGTTTTAATGAATATGGTTATAATTTCGATACCAATCGGAAAAGAGTGATAAATTATGATGAACTTGCCAGGAAAACAGACTATAAAAATGTCAAAAATTCTTTTAACAATAAAGAAAGATAGTAAAATCTTCTTTTTTTTTGTATAATGTTAAAAGAGGTGTGAAATATGAAAATTTTAACAGTAAATGCAGGGAGTTCATCCTTAAAATTTAATTGTATTGAACTTCCAAGCGAAGAAGAATTAATTAGTGGGTATTTTGAGAAAATAGGAATGAATGGAAGTTTCTATAATATTAAAATCAATGGTTCTAAAACCAAAAGAGAAGTAGATTTAAAAAATCATTCTGATGCCATCAAATATTTACAAGAAGAATTATTTGCGAATAATATCATCAAATCTTTAGATGAAATTGATGGGGTAGGACATCGTTTAGTACATGGAGGAGATAAATTTAAAGATTCAGTATTACTGACAGAAGAAGTATTAAAAGAATGTGAGAAATTTAATGATTTAGCGCCACTTCATAATCCAGCCATGCTTGCCTGTATCAAAGCATTCCAAAGTGCGATGCCAGATACACCAATGGTGGGGGTATTTGATACATCTTTCCATCAAACGATTGAAGAAATTGATTATTTATATCCAGTGCCATATAGTTGGTATAAAGACTATGGAATCAGAAAATATGGATTTCATGGTACAAGCCATAAATATATAACAAAGAAAATGCAAGAAGTGTTAGGAAAAGAAAATGTAAATATTATCAATTGTCATATTGGTAGTGGAGGAAGCATTTGTTGCATCAAAAACAGTAAAAGTATAGATACAACTATGGGATTCAGTCCTAACTCAGGACTAATGATGGGAACACGTTGTGGAGATATTGATTATTCTATTATTCCATTTTATATGAAAAAAACAGGTAAAAGCCTAGAAGAAGTGGATTCTATTTTAAATAAACAAAGTGGACTATTAGGAGTGAGTATAAAATATGCAGATCATCGTGATATCGAAGTAGGAATGGAAGAAAATGATAAACAATGTATACTAGCCAATGATATGTATGTGGATAAAATTGTAGGATTCATCGCAAAATATTTCGTAAAATTAGATGGAAAAGTAGATGCTTTAGTTTTTACAGCAGGACTTGGAGAAAATGCTCGTGAATTTAGAGAGGCGATTGTTGGAAAACTATCTTCTTTAGGGATCTATATTGAAAAAGAAGAAAATATGAAAATAGCTTCTTATTGTGATAAACAGGAAGGCATCATTTCTACAAAAGATTCTAAGGTTCCTGTATATGTACAACCAACAAACGAAGAATTAATGATAGCATTAGATACTTATCATATTATTGGGTAAAAGAAGGAGGTAGCAAATGGCTTGGGATATCCACAAAAAGATTTATAAAAAAATCAAAAAATATCAAAATATAGTAATTGCAAGACATGTGGGACCAGATCCTGATGCCGTTGCTAGCCAAATTGCATTACGTGATGCCATAAAGCTAACATTTCCTGAAAAAAAGGTTCTTGCTGTAGGAGCAAGTGTAGCTCGATTTAAAACGTTTGGACTTTTAGATAAATCTGAGTTTTCAGAATTAGAAAATGTTTTATTGATTATTACAGATGTTCCAACGATGGAAAGAGTAGATGGAATTGAAGAATTAAAATACAAAGAAGTAATTAAAATTGACCATCATCCCTGTAATGAATTAGTCGCTAGTTTAGAAATAGTGGATGATGCTGCATCCAGTGCTTGTCAATTGGTAGCAGAACTTATTATGCATACAAATTTAAAAATGGATTATAATATTGCAAGTAATCTATTTTTGGGAATTGTTTCCGATAGTGATCGTTTTTTGCTTCCCTATACATCTGCGAAAACGTTTCAAATTGTATCTAGATTAATCGAGGAGCAAAATTTAAATTTTGTGGATTTATATGATCGAATTTATGAAAGACCAATCAATGAAATAAAATTTCATGGGTATTTGGCAGAAAATTTAAATCTAACAAAAAATGGTTTAGCTTATATGAAAATATCTCCAGAACTAATGAATGAATATAATGTAGATATAGCAACACCATCGAATATGATTAATGATTTTAATTATATTAAAGAAGTATTGGTATGGACATTTATAACTTATGATGAAAAAAATAAGGTCTATAAGATCAATATTCGTAGTAGAGGTCCAGTCATCAATGATATTGCTGAAAAATATAATGGTGGTGGACATAAATTTGCGAGCGGGGTACGTATTCAAACAGAAAAAGAGATTGATTTGTTATTAGAAGATTTAGATAATGTATGTAAGAATTATAAAAAAGAATAATAAGAAAGATATAGTGTAAAAATGTGTGAATAAAAATATTTGACAAACATAATTATTTATAGTATTCTTAGTACTGATATTTTTAGAAGGTGAATATGATGAAACAAATTGAAAATATTATGCTAACAGCTGAAGGTTATTTAGCTTTAGAACAAGAATTAAATATGCTTAAAACAGAAAAAAGACCAGAGGTCATTAAGGCTTTAAAAGAAGCAAGAGCTTTAGGGGATTTATCTGAGAATTCCGATTATGATGCAGCTAGAAATGAACAAGCACAATTAGAAGCTCGTATTAAAGAATTAGAATTTAAACTTGAACATTGTACGATTGCAGATGCAAGTCAAAAAGATACAGTAAATGTTGGAAGTAAAGTCACAATTACTTATGATGATGGTGAGATTGAAGAATATAAAATCGTAGGTTCTTTAGAAGCAGACCCATTTGAAAATAAGATTTCGAATGAAAGTCCTATTGGTAAAGCCATTATTGGACATAAAAAAGGTGAAGTTGTCGAAGTTGTATCACCAAATGGTAATTTTAGTGTAACCATTTCGAATATTGAATAAAGAAGAAGAGTAATCTTCTTTTTCAATTAGACATGTAATAACTATTTGCTTTTTAAGTGATCCTTCGATATAATAAAACATGTCAAAGAGAGGATTTTAAAATTATGAAGAAAAATGTGATTGTAAAAGAAATAAAAATAGATGGAGAAGCTTGGACGAAATGTCTAGATAAAGCTTTTAAAAAGAAAAATAAAGATGTTAAAATAGATGGATTCCGTAAAGGCGCTGCTCCAAAAGATATGTTTATTAAAAAATTTGGAATAGAATCTTTATATATGGATGCCGTTGATGATGCTGTACAAAATGCTTATCAAGATGTTTTAAAAGAGGTAGAGATTGTTCCAGTATGTGAACCAAAATTAGATGTAAAATCGGTTGATGAAAAAGCGTGTGTTTTAGAATTTACTCTTATTTCTGCACCGGAAGTAACTTTAGGAGAATATAAGAATTTAAAAATTAAGAAACCATCTCCAAAAGTAACAAAAGAAGAAATGGATACAGAAATTGAAAATTTAAGAAATAAATATGCGGAAATAAAAGTAAAAGAAAAAAATAGTAAAATAGAAAATGGAGATACAGCTGTTATCGATTTTAAAGGAATTGTTGATGGAAAAGAACTTGATGGAGGAAGTGGAGAAAATTATCCTCTTGAAATAGGAAGTCATACTTTTATTCCTGGATTTGAAGAAGGATTAGTGGGAATGAAAGTCGGAGAAGAGAAAGAACTACATTTAACTTTCCCAGAAAATTATACAGCGGACTTACAAAATAAAGATGTTATCTTTCATGTAAAAATAAATGAAATTAAAGCACGTATACTTCCAGAATTAAATGAAGATTTTTATTTAGATTTAGGGTATGAAGATGTAAAAACAAAAGAAGAATTTGAAGCAAAGGTTAAAGATTCTCTAACAAAACGTAAAGAAGCAGAAATTGAAGATCAATATATTGAGGATTGTCTAGCCAAAGCTAGTGAAAATATGAAAGTGGATATCAATGAAGAAATTATTGATGATGAAGTCCATCGTATGATGCATCAATTTGAAAATCAATTAAAAATGCAAGGATTAAACCTTGAACAATATTATGAGTTTACTGGTATGGATCATGAAAAACTACATGAACAAATGGAACCAGAAGCAACGAAGCGTATTAAATATCGTTATTTACTTGAAAAAGTTGCAGAAGTTGAAAACATTGAAGTTAGTGATAAAGAAGCAGAAAAACAAGCGGATGAAATGGCTGCTAATTATGGAATTAGTAAAGAAGAATTATTACAAGCTTATGGAAGCTTAGAAGTTGTTAAATACGATATAAAAATGCGTAATGCTATTGAAATAGTTAAAGGAGCATAATTGCTCCTTTTTATATGTCTTCTTCTTTGATTATACTTTTAGAGTACGGATTTCTATTGTCTGTACGATAAAGCAGATAATCTGTACTTGTATCATAAAAGTCTGCTAATTTTTTTAAAGTATCAATAGGAATATTAATCTTTTCAAGCTCATATTTACTATAATTTGATTGATCTATTTTTAAAAATTTGGCTATATCTTTTTGATAAAGATCTTTATCTTCGCGAAGTTCTTTTAGTCTATTCATTATATTCACCTAAAGTTAATTTTATAATATTTTTTTCTTTATGTAAAAATATTATACAAAAATACAAAAAGTGTGATATTATTGATATATAATAGAGGAGGAAAAAGAAAATGAAAAAAAGAAATTTAAACCTCCCAACCAGAAATAGTCATCTGGGGGGGGGGTATATTAGATAGGAACCCAGTGAGACTAGAACGGTTTAGCAAAAACAAGAAACAAAAAAGGATAGTAATTGCATCT
>CAYSFO010000065.1:0-5351 GCA_964430695.1 uncultured Muribaculaceae bacterium
TAATAATTACATAATCTCCACAATCAACATGAGGAGTATAAGTAACTTTATGTTTGCCTCTTAAAACTGTAGCTGCTTTTGTTGCAATACGGCCTAAGTTTTTACCCTCAGCATCGATTACATACCACTTACGTTCAATATTTTCTTTTTTTTGCATGAATGTTTTCATGAATATTTTCCTTTCATCAGTTATTCCATACATCACTTTCCCAGGGTGAGGCACTTCATAACAAATAAAATGTACCAGTTAAAATTATATGCAACAAAAGGGGAAAAGTCAAACGAAAATAGTAAATTTACCTTGAATTTTTGTAGTTTTCTGCTAATTCATTAAATTCTTGCATTGTAAATGTAGTTGGAACAATAGAATACGAACTCTCATATCTCCCTTTAACACTATCATAATTCTCTAAATTTGGATTAATTGCAACATTTGATAGAGAAGAACGAACAATATTATCAGAACCAATATATCCCCCACTTCTAGCAAGTTTAATACTATTGAATACCATATACAATTCTTCTCTAGGTAAACACTTTGCATATTCCCAATTTTCAATAATAAATGCACAAATTCCTTTTAAATAAAATGGAATTGACCCTTTCTTCTTACGAATGGAATAACACAAATCATTATATTTTTTATTTAATTCTAATCTAAATTTTATTTTATCATTTAAATCATAAGATAAATTTATTACATTCAACTCTTCATGCGTCATAATAAACTCCTTCCAAATATAACCCCTGAGCTGGCGCGCAAGCCAATTGATAATCAAAGTTTTCCTCATATAGCATTCTTTCAATGAATAGTATATCACATTTTCCTTCATTATAGGTAAGCATTGCCCCTACTATATTACGAACCATATAACGATAAAAACTTTTACCAGTAAAAATAATATCTACTTCATTCTTATCACATTTTATATCAATAGCAAATATCGTTCCATTTGAATTTATTCTTTCCCCTGAAACAAAATTATGAAAATTATGTTGTCCAACAAATAACTTAGCACATTCTTTTAACTTATCCACATTAATATTTTTATTATACATTAAATAATAATTATACTTTTTAGGGTCATATGCTCCACACCATATTTTATAAACATATTTTTTCTGTTTTACGGAAAAACGTGCATGAAAATCATTTTCTACTTGCTTGCATTCTAATACATCAATATAAGGATGAACAATACTATTAATAGCAGTTTTAAGTCTATCAGAAGGAATTTCAACATCTAAATCAAAATGAGCGCATTGTCCATTTGCGTGAACCCCAACATCGGTTCTTCCTGCTCCCTTAATCACAACAGGACTCTTATTAATAATTGTTAAAGCCTCTTCTAAGGTCTTTTGAACACTTACTTTATCCTTTTGCCTTTGAAATCCATAAAACTGACTTCCATCATAAGAAAATCGAATAAAATAACGCATAGTTACACTTCCCTATAAATGGCTTTAATAAGCTCTTTTATATCTAAATATGTATTTAATTTCTTTTGATTTTGATTCACATATTTTACAAACTCTACAATTTTAGGAGTTCCTAGTAAACGTAACAAGTTCTCATTATAAAAATCTGGATTAGCAAAAACTTCTAGTTCATTACGACTATTCTTCACAACAATGCGATCTACCAAATCAATCATAAAATCCAAGCGACTATCAATCAAAACAATCGTTTTATGAAAATTTCGAACTAGTTTTTTAAATAACTTCTTAAAAAATAACAGTTCTTTTTCCATAAAATAATAATCAAATTGATAGAGTACAATATAATCGGTATTTTTAATCAATAAAATAGCAAGTTCAACTTTTATAATTTCTGAAGAAGACAATACCTGCATTGATTTTAAAAGAACTTGTTCTTGTAAAGAAACTAACTTTAAACTATCTAAAATTCTTTTATCTTCACAAGAAACTTTACTTAAAATATAATTTTTAACAGTAATATCACTATAATCATCTCGAATTTTAACGAAGCAATCAAAAGTAGAAGGAGAGTAATGCTCTACATCCAAGCAATTAAAAGCATTAATTTTGCCTTTTTTAATTAAAGAATTTATTTCCATAACATACTCACTAACTCCTCTTTAGATAGACACATCTTATCAATTAACCCATATGACTTTAATTGAAGAGATAAATCGACATAAAATGGCAAACCAATACCAAGCCTTTTTAATAACTTTTCTTGCTCTAAAACTTGTATTGTCTTTCCCTCCATAGCAACACGTCCTTGATCTAAAACAATCATATAGTCATAATTCAAAGCTTCTTCAATCCTATTTGATACAGAAACAATCGTAATACCATTTTCTTTCGCGTAGGAAAAAATCTCATCTACTATCTCTTTTTTCAAAAAAGAAAAAAGACTATCAACAATTAAAAGTACTGGTTTCTTAACAATCGCTGCACAAAGTAAAACAATTTTTTTCATTTGTATATCTAACTCGTTTGGGTTTTGTTTCATTCGTTCTTTTGGAATAAAATGATGAACGATTTCTTTTTCTGCTTCCTCTAGAGCCAAATACTTTAACTCATCTTCTAGAGAGTTTGTATAAAAAGCATTCCTATCAAATACAACTTCAACTGACCCATTTTTTTCTATTTCTCCAGCATACTTTACTTGATTTGCTATAGCTTTTAACAATAATGTCTTACCACTAGCACTCGTTCCACAAATAAAAGTATTAACATGACAATAGAAACTTAAATGAATAGCATCTAATAAAACAGTATCTTTATCATAAACAGATAAATTTTTAATTTCCATTATTTTTTCCATACATCCACCAACTTATTCCCTATTATACAACAACAAAAGCAAAAAAAAAGAGTTTTTACTCTTGAACACTACTTGGTAATTTTATAATTACTTCATCTGGAAGAGAATACAAATATTTCTCTCTAGCGTAACGTGCTACATAATCACTATCTTGCAATTTTGTAATTTCAGATTTTAAAGATTCCTCCTCATGCAATAAATCACTATATTGACTACTAAGCAATGTAATTTCATTTTTATTCTTTAAAATTTGACAAAAATCATTAAAAACGCTAGTAATAATCGTAGCAATTAATAAGAGAATTATACTTGATAAAAAAGTTAAACGACGTTTAGTTTTTTTTGTAATCTTTTTCGTTACCATAGACAACTCTCCTATAATCTACTAAGGATTATAACATTAAAAATTCATTCTTTCAATTTTTTATCAAAAACTTTACAAAATTTTCTTATTTTTTTACGGTAAGTACATCCAAAATAAAATCCTAAAAATAAGACAAGTATAAAATAGATGTGTATAACTCCATAATTTACCTTATACATGAATAACACATATAATAAAGCTATATTCGTAATATAAATACCTGTAAGAGCATACTGAACAAACCAATGCTTCTTTTTAATAAGCTTATAATTCAAAAGACTAGTCCAATAAAAGAATATACCAAAAATAAAGGAACAAACAAAAGAAAGTAATTGAATTTTATAATTCATTATTTAAACAGTTTACTAAAAAAGCTTTCCTTGTCTTGTTTACTTTCAGAATCTAAATAGGTAAAACTATTAATTTTTCCTTTAATTTTTACATTACCATCATGTGTATCTAGTCTCAATATTTCAAGCCCGCTTCCCTTTAACAAAATAACCCCCATATTACTTTCCATTAAAAACTCTTCATTGTCAAAGCTTGAAATTTTTTTAATCCCTGTCAAGAATATTTCTCTACGATCACTAATTTTTAATTCATGTCCACCTAAAATAATATTTTCCACTTCTCTATCCATAACTAACACGCTCCCAATAAAGAGTATGAATAAATAAGAAAAAATATGATAATCTACTTTACATTAAAGATTTCTCTTGAATTAAATCTAAAATATTTAGAACATCTTTGACTAAGTCATAAGTATTTAAATTAATACCATACATTTCATTCTTCGTAATTTCATCTAAAGAGTCAAAAGCATCTAAAAGTATAATATCTAACTGTTTATTATATTTAGCATTTACTAAATATTTAAAAATTTTACCTAATACTATTTTTTCATTTGAAGAGGTACTCATTATATCCGTTATAGCATTTTGTAAATCTTCCTCAAAAAAGGAAAGATATGGAAAATCAAATTGACAAACATCCAGATTCATAAAAACCATATCTGCATCAAAGCCTTCAAAATATAATTTATATAATAAATCTTCTAAATTAGAAACAAAAACAATCTCAAAACCATCATAGTTATGCTGAATGGAATTTAGAAAGTGAATTACATTTGTAGAAAAACCAAAATTATCGCTTGCAAATAAAATTTTTTTCATTTTATCACCCAAATAATTAAAGCTTATTATAACACAATCATTCATTATGTCTATAAAATTTATAATCTATCTTATAACACGATTTTGAGATTTTAAATGTAATAAATATTTACCCATTAAAAAAAATCTAGTTTCCTAGATTCTCTGAATATCTAAACTTATTATTCAGCTTCTTCTTTATTATATTCTTCCAAAATAGCACTTTGGAACATATTACGAACATCGGTATTAATTGGATGTGCAATATCCTTATACTCTCCTGTAGCAGTCTTTCTACTAGGCATAGCTATAAATAAACCATTATCACCTTCAATGATTCTAATATCATGGATAGCAAATGAATCATCGATAACTACTGTAGCTATTCCTTTCATTCTATTTCCTTCTTTTTCGAATTTACGAACTGTTACTGATGTAATTTTCATGTTTACACTCCTTCTAAAGTTTTCTAGTAACTTAATATCATTTTAAAGCATAAATGCAAACTAATCAAGAGTTTTTACAAATACTTGATACTTATTTCTCCAGTTGCTATATCAGAATAAGTAAAACTCTTTTCAACTCCATTTTCGTTTATTGTAAAAATACTTGGATAAACATTGGAAATAAAACCAACCACTTTATAATTTTTATTACGCATTCCAAAAACGGAAACCTCTACTTGCGCACTTAAATGCTTCTTCACTTCTTCTTTTATACTATCTAAGTTCATTTTTCCCCCTTATCTTGGATAACCAACATACATAAGTCCATTACAAATGATGCCACCCATGCCATCACTACCATACTTTGTTTTTTCTAAAAGTGTAATCAAATCAATCTCTTTATTTCTTTCTGTTAAAGAAACACTGGTTGCAATAATTGCTGGATCTAAACAATGAATATTAACTCTCTTTGGACTTGACGCAAAATTAGCTCCTGCTTTAATAAGCTCTTCATAATTACTTTGACATGCACCTGCAATAACAACAAGTTTATCATGACTTTTCTCATACTTTCTGCATTCCCGAACCGCCTTAAT
>CAYSFO010000066.1:0-5270 GCA_964430695.1 uncultured Muribaculaceae bacterium
ATAATAGGAAGTTATCTGTTGAACTTGACAATAACTAAATGAAATGTTTCTAAATACTGGGGTGGTGAAGCGTTTTGGATAATACTTGGCATTACATAGAAGAATATAAGATTTTAGATTGGCATTTGAAGGAATGTTTAGGTAATGTGTTTGAAAGAGAAATTTTTCAAATTATAAATAGACAAATTGCAGATAAATTTGATGTTGGAGTAAGAATTTTCCAAACTCCGACAGGTCCTGATGGAGGAAAAGACATAATAATTCATTCACCTGTATCACTATATATATTAAATCAAAAATTTGACATAGGAATTAAGGATGAGATTACAATTTATATAGAGTGCAAGAGTTCGGACAAAAAGCGAATTGATTTGACAAAAGTTGCAGGCTCACTAATGAGAGTAAAAGAAAATAATATTGATTATTATACGCTAATTTCGAATTCATCATTTACCCCTCAAACTTTATATATATTAAAAACTGATTTCGAAACGGCAGGAATAAAATTTAGGGTTATTGATCAGTATTTTTTGTTAAAGTCACTAAAAAAAGAATCAATTCTTTATAATAAATCATTTGCAATAGATTCCAAATTATATTATGAATATCAAGTCAGTACAACAAGAGTTGACAATAAAAATGCTTATGAGCTATTTTTTTCGTATAGGAATTTGGAAGATGATGACCAGTTAATTACACAAAGACTTCTTACAGATAATAATTGGAGTATTGACAAAAACGAGAGAAAATTTTTTGTTAATGCAAATGGTGTATATACAAATAAAATTACTGTTGTCCGTGACTATGCAGACGGTATAGATGATCTTCTTTTTTCCGTGGAAAACAATGGTATTAATGAGAAACAAATTAGTATTAACGGAGTTGGATTACGACCTATATTTGAACCACCTTTTTTTGGAAAAAATCATAAAGATTGCGAATATAGCTTAACTGCAAGAATTAAGAAGTCGAAAGGTTTAGATTTATGTTGCATTTGGGGAGAAGCGGGTATTGGAAAAACGCGAGTATTTCATGAAATTTTTAAGAAGTTAGATGGACAAGGGTTTGATTTTCTATCTGTGGCCGTTAGATCCAATAACAAGTATTTAAAAGATATTAAAAAATTCTTGACAAGTAAAAATTATCTAGATAAAAATAATAAAAGCGAAACATTAAATGACATATTGTTATCTGTTAAAAATAATTATATGCATGCGGTCATTTTGATTGATGACTGTCATAATTTCACGGACAACACATTAAATGAACTAAAATCTCTAATTGGTGTAACTCTTCCGATAACTATCGTTTTGTGCGGTAGAACTGACTATAGTGTTGGGACAATAGACTATTATAGCTTTGTGCATTTTACAGAAAACGATAAACGCGTATGGACATGGAATCTTACTCCCTTTTCAGACAATGATACCAAAAATTTTATTCGATTAATTATTGAACGTATTCCGGAAGTGGCACTCGATAGAATATGGAAAATAAGCAATAATAATCCTTTATTTATCATCCATTTCATAGAGTATTTGTTAGAATTGAATTTAGTAGAATTATATAATAGAAGTTCAGTTGGTGTAACAAATGTAAGTACATTTAATTCTCGATTATATATTCCCAACAAGGTAGAAGGGATATATAAAAAACGAATTGAATATTTAAAAAGAAATGAATGCGAAGCAGAAAGCTTAGTAGAATATCTTTATATTTTATCTATTCTTCAAGATCGACAATCAAAAGAATTGGCATTAAAATGTCTTTCAGAAGAAAAACTTAATTTTTTAATGAAAAGGAGATTTCTTAACTTTTCAGAAAGTGGAGAAGTTATATTTTCTCATGAAAGTTTTGCTATATATATACGACATTCATTAGAAAATGATGCAAAATTGAAGCAAAAATTAGCTAATAAGTTTTTTTCTGAAATAAACTATTTATTAGAATATGTATCTACACCTGAGAAAGGAATTCTTGCTCTCTGGGCAGGGAAAAAGGAGTTAGCAAAAGAATGTTTTTCTAATATAATTAATAACATAAAGCAAACTACAAATCATTCATCTTTTAATGTAGATTTTAATTCAAATAAATATCTTGTATATATTATGGAATTATTTGCAAAGGATATAAATTCTAAAGATTTTTTGATTAAAGTCATCAAAACTAAAATATA
This sequence comes from uncultured Muribaculaceae bacterium, assembly GCA_964430695.1. Lineage (GTDB taxonomy): Bacteria > Bacillota_I > Bacilli_A > RF39 > UBA660 > MGBC108787. Next base: position 2,177 of record CAYSFO010000066.1, read on the forward strand.
TACTTCGATACACCACTTCAGTCCAGTAATAGCTATAAATGACTGCGATGACGTCTTGAAATTTATAAGCAAAAACAAAATGATAAAAGGCAATAAACGTTTGAATAATTCTGTAAAGCAGCAAAAAGCACATGCTATGATAATTGCAGGATATATGTGTGATGCCGAATTAATAATGAAAGAACTTCTTTCAGATTGGTTAGTGTATAAAAATACACTGGATGAAGATACACTTTTTGATTTACTTGATAGGTTTTGTGGTATTTATATAGATATGAATTGTAAAGAAATTGCTATTAATTATAATAATATGTCGAAAGAAAAAGCTGTTAATGATAAAAGATTGATGGCACTTGTATATCTTAATCGAGCAAAGATTTATTTCTTAAGCGACTTTGACCTTGCTGCTAAAAGTCTATTGAAAGTACAAGAGTTACTAACGGATGGAGGTTCAAAACGCATTTTTTGCTCAAGCAAAATTTCTTACTTAATGATAGAGTTACTTCACAATAAACGTTGCGATTATAATAATATGATCAAAGAATCTTATTTGATTTTAGAAGAGGCATTTGAAGGGAGCTATGCTCACTCTATTGCTAGATTATATTTAGTTTTGGCTGTTTTATATTTATTCTCAGAAGAAGCTTCCGTGAAGTTAAAAGAAACCCAAAATCTTATTGATGTTGGGATTAACTACAGCATTAAGTTTGGATTTCAGCGGGAAGCATGGGAGTTTTACAATCTTTTAGCCATTGTTCAGCTTCGCAATGGAGCGGATTCAGAACAAATTAGGAAAACTTTTGCAACTGCATTTTCATTATTGCAAAGACATGATTACTTAAATATAGGTATGCGTGATTTATGTTGCGATAACCTTCTAGTACTTAGTAATATTGGGTTCTTTTATCAATCTAAAAAAACGGAAAAAGAATTTTACGAATATATGATGAATATTACTTTTTTCGGAGATTCTACACATAGTATACATAGAGAAAATATACTTCCAACAGAATTTTTGAAAAAAGAATATTTAAAAGCAAAACAAAGGCAACTTCTTTTTGTAGATATTCCTAACAATAATTTGTTGAGAGATAATGTAACAGGCTATTTCATAGCCTTATCATAAGATATGAAATTTTTCAAACATAAAATCCACCAGAATAATTAATTCTAGTAGATTTTATGCATAGTATTTAAATTCCATTGTCGTTATAAATTGCTAGTTTAACTTATCAATTAGATAATTTTCTATTATTAAAGTATCAATTTGCGTCTTTAAAAAAGTCTCTATTGCATCAAATGGTGATTCAACAATAGGTTCAGCATTTACATTGAATGATGTATTTACGACAATTGGAAAACCAATTTTTTGTTTTACTGCCATAAGAATTTTATGCATAAAAGGTTCAGATTCAATAGATATTGCTTGTACACGAGCTGTACCATCTACATGAGTAATACCTGGTAATTGATATTTATATTCTTCTCTTACGGTAGTGGCTATATTCATAAATTTTGACTCAAACTTTAAATCAAAATATTTAAACTGCTCTTCTGCAATAACTGCAGGAGCAAAGGGTCTAAATGGTTCACGATGCTTAACTTTATAGTTTAATATATTTTTAACATCAGGATTCTTGGGATTTGCCAAAATACTACGATGGCATAATGCACGAGGCCCAATTTCGGTTTTCCCTCGATGTATAGCTACAATCTTGTTTTCCGCGATACGCTCAGCTATTTTTTCTACTAAAAGGTCATCTGCAAAAAATTTATATGCCAAATTGGCATTTTCCAAAGCTCTCACAATTTCACAATCGCTATACGAAATACCTAAATATGGAAGATTTATCTTAAATTTGTTTTGTAAGCCAAAATTCTCTATAAATGCATAATATGCTGCACCTAATGCTTGACCATCATCACCTGCTGGTGGTAAAACAAAAAAATTATTTAAGTCAAATTTTTTTATTATTTTACAATTTAATAAGCAATTCAAAAAAATTCCACCGGCCACAACCAAATTTTTGCAAGGATATAGGTTTAAAATATCACTAAGTAAAGAAAGTATTGTATTTTCAAGCATTAACTGGGCGGTGCACGCTATATTTGCACGTTCATCTCGTATAAATTCGTTATGTGACTTTCCTGATAAAGCCCTTATTGCAAAAATTTCTTCTATTATATTTTTATATTTAAGTGAAAAATTAAGATAATCGCCTTTTCTATACACATTATAGTTAAATAGAGGTACACCATATCCAGCCAATCCCATAGTTTTACCTTCACCGTTTCTACCAAGTTCAATAAGATGTGTTATTTGGCTAAATTTTTTTCCCAAACTTATTTCATAATCTTGTATAAATGATGGCATATATGGCAAAATATAATTACGCTCATCAGTCATTCTCCCAACAGTCGGATTTTGCAAACGTCTACATATCATCTCAACTTTATTATTTTGGGCAATAAAAAGTGACTCTGCTTCTTGCATGCCATTAATATAATCACCTGCCCCATCAGCAACAAAAATAAGAGCCTCATCAAACCGAGACGAGAAAAAAGCAGAATATGCATGCGCGACATGGTGGTTAATAAAAAAAACAGGAATATTAATATGTTCATAATATCTTTCAAGTTCTTCTTTATAAAATTTTTCAACCGATAAGCCTTCAATGGAATTATAAGTTATGCCTATACAAGAAATTTCTTTAATTGACAAATCAAAATATTTTAGCAAAGCATTAATTGATTCGATGGGAATTTTAGAAGAACTTGAATATTTAATTCTGTCTAAACGTTCTTGACTTATTGCACCAATAACAATACCATCTTTTATTAACGCTGCACCTCTATCGTGTCCTATATGTATGCCAAGTGCTATTTTAATTGTAATCCCCCCCATTTAAATTATTATTTGGCTTCATTTCATATACGCTATTTGCTTCAGCAGATAACCAGTGTATATCCGTCTATATTGAATAATCCCCAATTGCACTTTGAATTGCCAAATAACCTAGCAACTCTTAATAATCAAAAATTATCCTTCATTTCGTTTAGTTATTGTCAAGTTCAACAGATAACTTCCTATTAT
>CAYSFO010000067.1:0-5077 GCA_964430695.1 uncultured Muribaculaceae bacterium
AAAGTAACAGGAGATACAAACTACTACGCAAACTTCACAGCAATACCAGTAGAATATACAGTAAAATTCTATGCAAATGGAACAGTATATCAAACACAAACAAAAGCATTTGATGAAATAATAACAGCACCAGCAACAAATCCAACAAGAGCAGAAGACAATGCAAATACATATGAATTTGAAGGCTGGTACAAAGATGAAACATGTTTAGAAAAAGTAATATTTAATAGTGAATTAAAAGTAACAGGAGATACAAACTATTATGCAAAATTCACACCGATAGCAAAGAAATACACAATAACATTCTTTGCAAATGGAACAATTTATGATACACAAATAAAATATTTAGATGAAGTAGTAAAAGCACCAACAACAAATCCAACAAAGGCAGAAGATAGCACAAATACATATGAATTTGCTGGATGGTATGCAAACGAGAGTTGCACAGGAAAAGCAATAGATTTTGAAACAGAATTAGTAGAGGTAGCAGGAAATGCAAACTACTATGCAAAATTCACGCCAGTACCAAAAGAATATACAATAAAATTCTATGCAAACGGAACAGTATATCAAACGCAAATAAAAGCATTTGGTGAAGTAATAACAGCGCCAACAACAAATCCAACAAAGGCAGAAGATGATACAAATACATATGAATTTGCTGGATGGTATGCAAATGAGAGCTGTACAGGAGAAGCAATTGACTTTAGCACAGGAAATATAAAAGTAACAGCAAACACAAATTACTATGCAAAATTTGTACCAACAATAAAAGATCCGACAGAAGTTTATTATAATATAAATATTTTATCAGCACTTTATGGAACTGCAGATGCAAAAATAGGAAGCACAATAGTTTCAAAAGCAAAATATAATGATGAAATAACAATTCAAATTAGCTCAGATGAAGGATATGTTCTTGATACAATATCAATAATGGATGCAAATAGAAATGAAATAACATTACAAAACAATAAATTTACAATGCCAAAAAATAATGTAACAATAAGAGTAACATTTAAACCAATTAAAATGATGGATATTGGATATTTAGAAGGAAATGAAGCAACAGGAATAAGAAATGATGAGAAAGATAATCCAAGTAAATTCTATAAAAATGTTGATATTATGTGGACAACAGGTACTTGTAAGGTTACAAATTTAACTAAGGGTGAAGACATTTCTAATAGAATTAGTAATTCAAGAATATCTTTATCAGAAAATGGATTATATGAATTTATAGTAACAAGTAGTGAAGATTCAAGGGTTTCTATTGTAAGATATGTACAAGTTCGTAAGAATGCAGCAAAATTTACAATAGAAGGCACAGTAGTTCCACCATATGAACAATACGATGGAGATATAACAATAAAATTTGAAGGATATACATTAGAAGAGTTAAAAATGGGAGCAGACGAAATATTAATTACAGATAAACAGGATAAAGAGATTAGATCAATAAGTATTGAAGATTTAACAGCTATTGACAATAGAACATTTACGTATATAATAAAAGCAACAGCAGAGGAGCAAAAAATATATGTAAAATCAGTTATATATGGAAACAATGGAAAAATTACAGATGTTTCAGCAAGTGACTTAATAACAATTAATCCTATAAACTAGAAGGAGAGGAAAATCAAATGAGGAAAAATAGGAAAATAGTAATTACATTCATTATTGCAATGGCTTTAATAGCAGTAACAGTGATAGTAGTTGCAACTATAAACAATAAACAAGAAGATTCAGGTATAAGTCAGAATGAAAAAACAGAGATAATACCATTGCCAGAGTCAGAAAGTAATCCAACTGAAATAACAGAGATGAAATCACTTTAAATAGTATGTTTAAAAAATTTGAATAAAATAATATTTATAAAGATAGGAGAGAAAAGTAAATGAAAAAAACTATTGTAACATTATTAACTATATTAGCTATAGTAATGGTATGTACTACATATGTAGATGATGGAAATGTAAGTATTAAAGCAGTAAATAGTAATGTAACTGTCGGGCAAGATGTTTCAGTAACAGTTTCATTTGGAGAAAAAGTTTCAATAGCTCAATTTAAACTAAGTTATGATAAAGATAAACTTGATTATCAAAATTGTTCAATCGGAGAATTTGGTCCAAAAACAAATAGATATGTATATGTTGATAGTCAAGACGAAAATGTGTTAGAGAGTGTTACACTTAACTTTAAATCAAAAGCGGCTGGTTCAGTAACATTTGCAATAAGTGGGGGTGTGCTTTCTGGTGATGCATCTATTTCAAATGCAACTGCAAAAGTGATAATCCAAGGAACTACTACAGATACAAAACCAACATCATCAACAACATCATCAAAACCAACAACATCAACAACATCATCAAAACCAACGACCTCGTCAACATCATCAAAACCAACAACTTCATCAACACCGTCAACACCTTTAAATAATGAAGAAAAAGATGATACAACGGACAATGAAATTGAAAAGAATGAATTAAATGATTTAGAGTCAATTTTATCAGGATTGCACAAAGAAGATTATACAGAAGATAGTTGGAATAAATTACAAGAAATAATATTAGCTGCGCAAAATGCTACTACAGTAGAAGAGTATGAGGAGATAAAAGCTGGGCTTGAGATTAATAGTCTTGAAAAAGTTAGTTTTGATAAAGAAGAATTGAAAAAAATATTAAAAGATTTACTAGATAAATCAAAAAACGATTACACAGAAGAGTCTTGGAATGAATTAAAAGAATTAATAAACAAAGCTGAAAGCACAGATTTAAAAAGTGAATATGATGCAATAAAAGATAAATTAACAGTGGATGGATTGATTTTAGTTGATAATAATAACGATTTCGAGAGCTTTTTAAATGAAAATAAAATGATAATAATAATAACTCTTGTAGCAATAAATGTAATATTAATAATATTAAGTATATGTATTCTTGTAAAGACAAAGAGAAGAAATAATTATAGAAGATAAAAAATATTAAAGAAAGGAGGAATATACAAAGATGGCAAAGCATTTAAAAGCTAAAGAACACAAAATATCAAGAAAACTAATATGTATGTTTATACTAGTAATCGCAATAATAGTAGTAGATATAAAAACTAATTTTAGTAATACAATTATGAATGCAATCAGAACTCGGGATAGAAGCCTACAATACAAATAGTATTGTAAATAGTGCATTTACTAAAAATGGAGTTAAATATATACCAGTAGTTTATAAAGATTCTGAAGATATATTAACAAAAGAAAACTTAGAAAAGGAATTTGAAAATGCTGGATTAGAAATTAAAAGTATATCATCTAGTGTTATAGGAACTGGAACAAAAATATCAACAGAAAAGGAAACATACACATTATTAATATACGGAGATATTGATGGTGATGGACAAATAAATGTTAGAGACGTTAGATGCATTGTAAGATATTTAGTATATGGAGATCAATTGCCAACAGTTAATATGATAGCTGCAGATGTTTCTGTAAATAGTAAAAATTGTGAAATAGATGTACGTGATGCACAAAAAATTGTAAGGTTTATATTAGGTAAAGAAAAAATAATTGATACTATTCCTGAACCAGATGCACCAGTAGTAGTACCACCACCAGATACAACAGAGACACCAACAACACCACCAACAACAAATCCGACAACAGACCCAACAACACCACCAACAACAGATCCAACAACAGACCCAACAACACCACCAACGGCAGATACGAAAGTTTCAAGCATAAAATATAAGGATATAGTTACTAACTTAAGTGGTTATTGCTATGACGATGTAGTTGTTGCAGCTGTAATTTCTGGAGAAAATCAATCAAAATTAACAAGTAAGGATGTTTCAAACATAGGTTGTGTTGTAACTAAAAAAGGAGAAACTCCTAAATACATTTCATCAAAAGATTCAGGACTAGGAATTAATAAAACAATTAATGATGGAGCTGTAACAATTTCATTTTGGGCAAAAGATGCTGGAGAATACAGTATTACACCATATATAGTAGTAGATGGAGAAAGAAAAGAAGTTGTTAGCGATAATCCAGTAAAACCAGTAGTAATTTCTGAAAATAATACAGTAAATAAAATTGTATTTGTAGATGAATTAGAAGGAACTTTTGGAAAAGTTGATATTGGAGATAAAGAAATTAAAACAATAAAATTCTATCATAATTACGAAAAGGCAGAAGCAAAAACAAATCAAAAAGATGCAAGAGAATTAACAAATGTTGTTACACGTAATATGATTTTTGTAAACCAATTAAGTTCTGAAATAAGTAGTGTTGAATTAGGATATCTAGATAATAAAGGAACCAATGTATTTGGAACAAATAATCCTGATGATTATATAACAAAGATAAGAGTAACAATAAAAAATACTGCAGTAGTAACAGAAAATGCTGAATTTAGTATAACTGCAAATGGATTTACTCAACAATTTAAAGTAAATGTAGCAAAAGGACCAGAAGCAGATAAAGTGCTTATAGGAACTAATGCGCAAAACACAATTAAATTATATTTAGAAACACCTACAGATTCAGAATATGAAACAGAATTAGTAGATGGTATATATTATACAATATATCCAATAACATTTATGTCAGGAACAACAAAGTTAAATTCTACATTACAAGCAAATATGTTAGATTCTAATAAGTATAATATTAGTAAAGAAGGATATCTTGTAGCTGTAGATAATGAAAATGAAAGCAGAGAAAATGGAACTGCAATTAAGGTTTTAGGATTTAATTTAGTAGGCAACAAATATAAAAGAGCAGAAGGAGAAGAAATAGTTAACTACATAGGAATAGCATATGGAAGAGAAAAACAAAATGCAGACTATTTCTTAAATCCTGCATCAGAGTATTATATTAATACAATAAAAATATACTATAATAAACTTGGATTAATAAAAGAATTTACAGTAACGAGTGATTATACAAATTAATCAAAAAACAAACAACCTTGAAGAATATTCTTCAAGGTTGTTTGTCTTTAGTCTGTTTTCATCATACATTCCATTATTTGAATTGCATTTGTTGCAGCTCCTTTTCTTATATTATCTGCAACTA
>CAYSFO010000068.1:0-4740 GCA_964430695.1 uncultured Muribaculaceae bacterium
TGATAACCTTTATGGTTAGGAGTACAAGTAGTTAAAATAAGATTTGTTTTTGATCCATCTTTATAGACACTTATATTACCATCTTTTACTTCTTCATATATTTTAGTTACCTTATATGTATATTTAACATGGTTATAATAAATATAGATGGGATCCTCATTTTTCACTTTATCAAGATGTTTAAAATATGAAATATAACTTGATCCTGAATGACTAGCAAGATATAAAGTGCCATTGTTAACATCAGGCATATCACTTTTACTTAATATCTGTACATTTTGGCTGACATTATTTGCTTTACTATTTTTATCCACTAGACCTCGTTTTAAAGAAATAGATGGAACTTCTAGCACAGCAATATAATCATAGGAAACATTATTATTTATTTTTACTTCTTTTTGATTTGTATTAATATCTGCAATAATTACTTCCTGTTTTTCTTCAAAGAAAGACTCAATTTTTTCATTATCTTTATTTTCTAAATAGTTAAAATATACATATTTAGATAAAGTAATCGTAATTCCTACAAGAATTAGTAAAGAGCCAAAAATGACTCGACTCTTTTTACTTTTTCTTTTTTGCATAAATTATATACCCAACTCCTGCAATCATTAAAACAATACCAAAAGCATCTAATACTTTTGAATCAGAAAGAGAAGTATTAGGTACTTTAATATTAACAAGAGTATTTTCAATTATGGCACCATCTTCAACTACGCTAAAATATATTTTTTCATTATTTAATACATAACCATCTATTGTTTGTAGTTCTTGATAATAATAAAATCCATATTCTAACTCAATTTCAATGTCACCATTTTCATCAGTTATATAAGATCCTAAAAGATTATCTTCTAAATCGAAAATTCCAATTGTTACTCCTGCCAAAGGATTTCCACTTTCATCTACTTTATGAATCTTAACAATTGAACTTATTTTTTGATTTTCCATAGTTGTTTTAACAATTTCGCCATCTTCTAAAATTTCAAAGTACATTCTTTCTTCATTAAGAACATAACCCTCACATTCTTTTTCTAAAATATAATATTTTCCATATTCTAATTCTTTAATTATTATTTTCCCATTTTCATCAGTACGACCAGAAAATATTAATTTGTCAGTTTCAGCACTGTAGATTTCAATTAAAGTATTAGGAATAGTTTCACCTGTAGAAAAATCTGTTTTAGTAAATTCAAGAGAACCCTTTATTTTTTCATTAGTCATATTAGCTTTAACAACATCGCCATTTTCTTTGATTTCAAAATAGATTTTTTCATTGCTTAATCTGTATCCTGTTGTTGGTTCGGTTTCTACTATATAAAATTTTCCAATGAATAAATCAGAAATAATGATTTTGCCATTTTCATTTGTAATGCCACTAAATATTAATTCATTACTTCCATCATTTATTTTATAAATATCAATTTTTGTATTTGGAATGCCAACTCCTGTAGTTAAATCTGTTTTAGTAAATTCAAGTGTACCTTTTTCTAAATAGTTAAGTAGGCTATAAGACTCATATACGATTGCAGTTTTATTATCTATTTCAGATAAAGTAAAATGATATTCTTTACTATTCAAAATATAAGAATCCTGTGTTTGCACTTCAACAATAAAATAACTTCCTAATGGAAGTTCCTTACTAATTGCATAACCATTTTCATCTGTAATAATAGTATCAACTAAATCACCTTTCTGATAATACAGATAATTGCCATCAGTCGTTAAAATATCTTCGTTCGCATAAATATTAAAAACTATACCTTCTAATGGTTCAACAACATATTCATATGCTCCATTTTCAATTTTAACAACTTCCCCTGTTTTATTTACTTCTATAACACCTTTGATTGGTACATTTTCAAATTCAATAACAACAAATGCTCCATAATCAGAGTAATAATAATGCGTATCATTCCCAATATTGAAATCTAAACCATCAACGTCTAGCATATATCCATTTGGTTCACTTATTTCAATTAATCTATAATTCCCTGCTTCTAAAGGCAAATAAGTAATAAAAGTACCGTTTTCATCTGTAGTAAATTCAGAATACACTTTTCCAGCAACATATTGACTAACATATTGATTTGTATCCGTATTTAATATTTTAAATGTTGTATTTGCAATAGCAATTGTCTTGCCAGTTTCAGAATCTTTTTTAATCAATTGAAGATAAGCATTAATTTTATTATTTAGAATATTATAGTATTGCTGTAAATTAGAATTGTAATCTACTGTAACATAGAAATCGGAAATTTTAGAAAAACCATCATTAGTATTAACTTGACTAAACCTCCACACACCATAAGGAATAGTTATTGAAGCATAACCATTAACATCAGTAGTTATTGAACTATACTTTGTACCATCGGGATAAAAAATATCAAAAGTTATATTTTTTTCCGGATGCAAAATAGTTGTATTTCCATCAACATAATCATATTGTTTTAAAATACTAATATAATTTTTTACTACTATTTCTTTAACATTTATAGTCACTTTTTCTTCGCCAGTATAAGTAAATGAATATTTTGTATTATCTAAATAGTAGCCCTCGCTTGGACTAATTTCCTTAATATAATAAGTTGTATCTTTTTCAAGTGCTACCTTTTCAGCAAGAGCATAACCATTATTATCTGTAGTTAATTCAGTTACCAAAGTTCCATCTAAAGTATATAGACCATATAATGCTCCTTTTAACGTTGCTTGCCCTTGTGGGATTGATCCAGTTTCCGAATCTTGTTTATATATTTCTACATCAACACCAATAGCATTGAGATTAATTATTTTTTTTATTGGGTCATAACTTCCAACTTGCATAACATCTTGCGTTCCTTCTTTTATATAAACAATAGCTGAATGTGCATATTTAACATCTTTTTTAGCTAAAGATATAATTGCATTTCCAATAGCATTCGCTGTTAAATACAAAGTATTTCCACTTTGAGTGATATCAATGTCGGAATCACTTGAAACACTGTATTGGGTTAATACTCCATTATTGTCTGTTAATTGAAGAGTTTCTCCGATAGTAACATCAAAACTTGTTTTTCCAAAATCAGGTATAATATAATGCTTACTTAATAAGGCTTCCATTTCTGCCATTTCATTTATATATCTTGTAATTCTATTTCCGTTTAAGGAATCAGTAAAATAAATATCATAACCATGTGGTACGGTTTGCCATATCATAAATTGAGTTACAGCATACCATTTAAGATCAGAATGGTCTACTTCACTGTCACTATATCCATACCCATAGTATGCAAGTAATTGTATTCTCTCCCATTCTGTTTCAGTCATATTGGCAACATAGGCTTGATCATAATCTTGACCTGTATATAGTGCATTTTCATCAATTGATGTACCGGGTTCGATACAATAAACAAACTGATTATCACTTTTTCTAGCCATAACAAACATTTGTTGATAATTTGTACTACTTCCTTTGGTTTTACTAACAAATGTATTAGCAATTGCTTTATAACGCTCATTAAACTTTTCTTGATAAGTTTCAGCGTTTACCTTATGGATAGTACATATTGCTAACAAACCAAATAAAAGTAAAAAATATTTTAATTTTCTTTTCATAATTTTTTTTCCTCCTTTAATTTTTAACATAAAAAAATACCCATTTAGGGTAATGGTATTGTATGAAAATCATGTTTTACACCAGTATTAGCTTCATACAAAGTAAGCATATAATAAGTTGTTCCACAATCATCTTGATAACTATTACAATAATATCCGTAACCTTCATTCATATATAAATCGCCTTTAGCTTTACAATCTTCAAAAGTAGAAAAATCGGCACGTACCCAACTCATATCAAATTTTTTTGGTTGACAACTTGAAATCGTTTGTGTTGGTTTTGTAGACATTTCATCTGTAGTTGTTACTGGATTATTTTGCGAAGTTTGATTATTTTTAGAAGTTTCTTTTGTAACTTCCACATTACTATTCAAATAATTCGTATTTAAACTAGAACTATCGTTTGAATTTTGTTCTTTAGAATCAGTAACATTCTCTTCTAATACTGAATTATCGGACTGATTTTCTATCACATCATCTTCATCTTGATTTGATACTGGATCAACTTTTTCTTGTTCTAATTCACTAATATTATTATTTTCTATAATAGGAACATCCGAAAATATTTTACTATTTGATTTATTCCATATCAATATTGATGTACCAATTAATAGCATAATAAGTAAAACACTTGATGTTATTAAATATTGTTTTTTATATTTTTTCCAAATCTTTTTCATAAAAATCACCTCTATAAAACACTCAAGTTAGGTAAATTAAAACTCAAAATTGAATGTTTTACAAGTCATTTTTACTATTTTCTTCAATTTTTGAACATTTACTTGATACAATACAAGCAGAATATAAAAATAAAACTGATATTTCTAATATAAAACATATTAAAACCTTTAACATATAGACCTCCTAATTTCTAAATTACTAATTTATAAATACTGTTTTAAATAATTCAAATCATAAATTAAATCCATAAGATTACATCTTATATCAGCATTTTTACGATGCTTTTTTAACTTCTGTTCAAAATATTTAGCAAGTGATTCAACATACTCGACTTTGTGCAAATTTTCTTTAAAAAAATTTTTTATAACTTGTTCGTTTGCTATATCTTTAACTACTCCAAAAAAATAAATCATATCATATATTCTATTTACAAGATTATGACTTGTAATAAAAGAATTAGCTTTT
>CAYSFO010000069.1:0-4415 GCA_964430695.1 uncultured Muribaculaceae bacterium
TTTGTTCTGTATTAAATGATAGATAGGCATAACTTGTTCCTATGATTAATAATGCTATTCCTAGTATTGTTGTTATTACTACTTTTCTGTTGTTTTTCATTGCATCACCATACTACGCGTTTCGCGTACCCTATATATTAAATATTATTACGCGTATTGCGTATTGTCAAGAAAATAATTCCGCGAAATGAGAAAATCTATATAAGGTGAAACGCATGATAAGTAAGATTATTAAGACGATGAGAAAAAAAGCAAATCTAACGCAAAGCAAGTTATCTCATTTGTGTAATATAGCCAATACAACATTAAGTGGTTATGAAAGTAATTATCGAGAACCAACTTTTGAAACAATAGAGAAAATAGCAAAAGAATGTGGCTATGAAGTACAATTTAAAAATAAAAAAACTGGGGAGATTTTAACTACCCAGAATATAGAGCGAAAAGAAATTTAGAACAAACGAATTTGTTCTCTTGTATTTGGTATTTTTTTCTTATAATCAGCAATAATTTCACTCATGTCACATAATAAATGGCATTTATTGCATTCCTCAACAAAGGTTTTTAATAAATCTCGATATTTTAAAGGATTACAAATTAAATCATTATCATATACTGATTTGTAATCAGAAGATAACCCAGGATATAACTTATCAATATGCTCATAATAATATTCACGTACTTTTTTTCTCAAAGTCATTCCCATTTTTGTATAAATGAATTTGGCATCATTCTCTTTGGCAAGTTGGACCATTTTTTTAATGTTATCTTCACTATCTGTTATGAATGGTAAAACCGGAGTCATTAGAACACCCGCATAAATATCATTTTCTCTTAGAGTTTTTAAAACTTGAAAACGTTTTGTGGAAGAAATCACTTTGGGTTCTAATACATGTCCTAGCTCATCTTCATATGTTGTAATACTAATTTTAATAATTACATTATTCTTTTTTTGAATTTCTTTTAGTAAATCTATATCTCTTAGAATCAAATCACTTTTTGTATCAATAGAAACTCCAAATCCATAACGTTTAATCAGTTCCAAAGCTCCTCTTGTAATTCCGTATTTCTCCTCATTTTCATTATAAGGATCTGATAAAGTGCCAAAGCTAACAACACCTTTAAACTGTTTACTAGCCAGTTCTTCTTCTAAAATTTGCAATGCATTTTCTTTACTACGTATTTTATCAAAATTATTTATATGATAAGCATCACTTCTACTATCACAATAAATACATCCATAAGAGCATCCTTTATATAAGTTCATATGATAATCAATGCCAAACCAACGCATGCCTTTATCGCTTTTTGTCATTATTGTTCTAGTCTTTATATATTCCATAAAAACCACCCTTGTTTTCTTTCTATTACCATTCTTCTATTTTAGAAGAGATTAGATTCCATTCCTCATCAAATTCAAAAAGTCCGTTTATCTTTTTCCCTTCTAAAATAAGAGGGAGCCAGTATTTATCATCGGGAAACATTTGGGTATAAGGAATTTCTGTAACGGAAAACCATTTTGGTTCCATTTCCTCACTTTCTGTTGGAGTTCCCTCCCATTCTGTTGCTATATATAAATGGAATATTAGATTTGCTTTTTCGCCTTTCACAAATTCTATGAATTCCATAACTCCTACTTTTTCATATTTCGTTGGGACAACAGAAATTTCTTCCTTTGTTTCTCTAAGCATAGCCATTTCGGGTGTTTCTCCTTTTTCAAGTTTTCCACCAACGCCATTATACTTTCCTTCACCAAATCCACGTTTTTTCCTTGCTAATAAAATTTGATTGTCTTTCTTTAATAACAATAAAGTTGTCTCTATCTTTTTCATAAGAACACCTCATTTTTAAGTAATTATACCATATAATCTGTTCTTTAACATATTTAAAAAAATTGGAATATAATACACTGTAATCAAAAGGAGGAAAATTTAAATTGAAAAGAAAAATTTTAGGAGTCATTTTAGGCTTACTTATTTTAATCATTATTGTTGTAACAATTACTAAAATAACAAAAACGAAACAAAATGAAGATTTAACTACAGTGAAACTTGCAGAAGTAACTCATAGTGCTTTCTATGCTCCATTATATGTTGCTATTGAAAATGGCTATTTTCTAGAAAATGGAATCAATATTGATTTAATTCTAACGAGTGGTGCGGATAAAGTGGCTGCTGCTGTATTATCAAATGATGTAGAAATTGGTTTTGCAGGACCAGAAAGTGCCATTTATGTTTATGAGGGAAAAGAAGAAGATTACCTTGTTACCTTTAGTGGTTTAACCAAAAGAGATGGACAATTTATTGTATCAAGAACAAAAATAGAGAACTTTTCTTTAGAAGATTTAAAAGGAAAAGAAATTTTAGTTGGTCGTTTAGGAGGAATGCCTGCACTTAACTTCTTAAACGCCTTAAAAAATCAAGGAATTTCAGAGCAGGATATTCGTATGAATACAAGTGTTGAATTTGCTGCTTTATCTGGTTCATTTATAGCAGGAATGGGAGACTTTGTAAACTTATTTGAACCTAATGCAACAAATCTTGCAAAAGAGGGGCTAGGGTACATCGTAGGTAATGTTGGTGCTTATTCAGGAGAAGTTCCTTATACTGCTTTCTATGCCAGAAAAAGCTATATAGAAAACAATAATGAACTAATTACTAATTTTACGAATGCAATTAAAGAAGGATTAGATTATGTAAAAACGAAGAATGCAAAAGAAATAGCTGAAATTATATTACCGCAATTTCCTGATATATCCTTAACCGATTTAACAAAAATTGTAGATAATTATAAAAAATACGATTCTTGGTTAGATACTCCATTTATCACAGAAGAAAGTTATAAAAATTTAGAAGATATTATGATTGGAGCAGATTTACTAGACTCTTATGTTCCGTATGAAAAATTAATTAACAATTTCTATAATGAATAAAATTTTAGAAATTAAAAATTTATCCAAAAAATATCATACAAAAGATGGCGAAATTGTAGCAATAAAAGATATTAACATTGATGTTTTAGAAGGAGAATTTATTTCTTTAGTGGGCTCTTCTGGTTGTGGAAAGTCCACTCTTCTAAACATTATTGCTGGTCTTGATAAGCAAAGCGAGGGACAAATAAATTTTGATAGTCATGTTCCTAAGATTGGCTATATGTTTCAAAGTGATTGTCTTTTTCCCTGGCTTACTATTTATGAAAATTGTTTACTGGGATTAAAAATTCAAAATATAAATACAAAGGAAAATCAAGAATATGTTTTAAAACTACTTAAAAAGTATAATTTATTTGAATTTAAGGATAAATATCCTACTTGTCTTTCCGGCGGAATGAAACAAAGAATAGCTTTAATAAGAACGCTTGCTTTAAAACCAGATATTCTTTTACTGGATGAACCTTTTAATGCTTTAGACTATCAAAGCCGTTTAGCCATTAGTGATGACGTGTATGACATAATCAAGAAAGAAAAACAAACAGCAATTATGGTTACTCATGATATTTCAGAGGCAGTTTCGATGTCTGATAAAGTGTATGTTTTATCTAAAAGACCTTGTTCAGTAAAAAAAGTGTATGAGATTATTTTAGAAGATAAACAAAATCCAATAAGTAATAGGAAAGATAAAAGATTTATGGAATATTATGATAAAATATGGAAGGATTTAGATGTCAATATCTAAGGAACAACAAATTTATCTTCATAAACTTAAAAAGAATAAAATTGTTGTCATTTTCATTCAAATTTCCATTGTTATTCTTTTTCTATTTACTTGGCAAATTTTATCAGATAAGAAAATTATTAATCCTTTTATCTTTTCTAGCCCTAAAAAAATTGTGGAAACTATTTTTTCTTTACATCAAAGCTATCATTTATTTTCTCACATATTTACAACGGTTTATGAAACTTTAATTGCTTTTTTCATGGGTATAACACTTGGTTTTGTCATTGCTGTTCTGCTTTATGAGTTTAAAACAGTTGCTAAAATAGTTGATCCATTTTTAACAATGTTAAATTCTTTACCTAAAGTTGCTCTAGGGCCTATTATTATTATTTGGACAGGAGCGAATACGAAATCTATTATTACAATGGCATTACTGATTAATTTAATTATTAGTATTATTACTATCTATAATGGTTTTTTGAATACAGATGCTTATAAAATTAAGTTATTGAAGTCTTTTAAAGCAAGTAAGTTACAAATTCTTACAAAAGTAGTTATCCCTGCTTCTTATAGTACAATTATTTCATCATTAAAAATAAATATTTCTATGTCTTTAATTGGAATAACCACATATATGGAGAGAATAACCTATAAAATTTAATCTATTGTATTTTATAATAGATTTTTAATTTGCTATTATCGATTATAATTTTATCAATTATGCACTCAATAACTAATCTTTGTTCTTCAAATGTCATCATA
>CAYSFO010000070.1:0-4391 GCA_964430695.1 uncultured Muribaculaceae bacterium
AAAGATGCATTTTTTGAGATAATATTTATGACATATAGTTATGTGCATACAAAAATAAATGAAGAAGCATTTCCAAATGCTATAACTTTGTATGATAAGGAAAAAATGACAGGCAGAGGTAAGGGAAAATATTGGTACAAAAATGATATTAGGGAAGAAGGAAGAGAATTTTTTGTTGAAAAAATGCATGAATATTTTCCGAAAAATACAATCGAGTATATTGTTTAAGAAAAAATTTTTATTCAAGTATTTAAATTTAAGAAAAGATATGATAAGATAAAAAAGTAAAAAGATAAGAAAAGAGAAGAGATAAGAAACAAAGGCACAAATGAGGAGGAAAAATGAACGTAGAAAATTTAAAAGAAGCTTTAGAACAAGCGGAAGATAAATTAAGTATATTTTCTGATGCTAGTTTATTTAATAAATATAATATAAAAGGATCTCAACTTGTCAGCTTAGTAAGGGAATTTTTAAGTGATGAGGAAAAAATAAAGTTGTTTGATTATCCACACTTTATAAGAATTATACCCGCTGTAAAGAAGAATATAATTAATGAGATTTCTGACTCAAATATTTTATCTCAAGTTCTTGATAATGACAAGGCTTTGGAAGGTATTTTTCCAAGTGCATTATGTGAAATATGCTTAAAACTAGATGATAAGGAAAAGCAAAAAATATTGCATAATCAGGAGTTTATAGAAAAGAGAGAACTTGAAAAATATGAGTTAAAAAAAATTGTGAATAGTCTTAATGAAGAAGCAAGAATTGAAGAGTTATCAAATAAAAGCTTTATAATAGATAAATTGAAATGCAATGATTATGATATAGAAGATTTCGTAGCAGGGCTATCAAGCCAAGAAGTAAAAAAACAAATGATTAATATATATGAGTTTGAAGGTAATCAAAGAGCTAATATCGTTAAAACTTTTGATAATAATGGAAAAATGAGCTGGGTGTTAGAAGATGATAAACTAAGTAACTATTTCAAAACTAGAATATTAGCAACATTAGATACAAAGACTTTAAGTGAGTTTTTAACAGAAAATATAGAAAACTTAAAGAAAGAAAAAATAGCTTTATTTGAAGTAATAAATGAGTTAGACAATGAAAAACAAAAAGAATTTGTAGAGAATTTAGAACATATTAATTTGCCATTAAGTGAAAAAAGAAAGATACTTGTAACACTAAAAACAGAAGTTAAGGAAATGATAGATACAAAAAGTTTCCCAGAAGAATATAAGACAGCACTTAGTATAAAATTATATGGATCATCATTAATTGATTTGAATTTTGAAAGGAATCCAAATGACTATATAGGATTAGATGAGTTGATTCTTGAAGAACCAGAAGGGTTTACAGAAGAGCAAAAAGATAAATTTATGGAGATTTGTAAAGTATGCCCAGACTTAAATGTAGTAAGTGATTTTCTTACAGTGGTAAATTACAGCTCAACGGGAAGAGAGTATTTAGAGGCAGAAAAATGGATAGACGAATTAATTGATAGTATTAATCCAGAATATACAAAAGCACAAAAAATGGCAATAATAGATAATGCAGTAGGAAAGAAAATGTATTATAGCCCAAGTTTCGGAACAGAGGTTTTTGATAAATGTGGTAGTAGAGCCTTATGGAAGATTATTAGTTCAGGTCAGGGAGTTTGCAATGGAATTGCAAATGTAGAGAAATATATTTTAAAAAGAGTAGGGATAGACAGTGAAATTGTATCTGGTAAAGGACATGCATTTTTAAAAATTAAAGATATTGAGCTTCCACTTGCAAATGGTGAAACTGTAAAAGGCAATACCATATTAGACCCTACATGGAATTTAACAGATAATAGATTTGGTGCAAAACCACGGAAATTTTTGCGTAAGCTATGAAGAAATAAGAAAGCATGATATTGGTGCTAATGGAATAGATTATGAATGTCATAAAAATGATGAAGAGTTGCAGGATGCAACCTTATGCCTAAATAAACAAGACTTAAGTGAGTTATTTGCAAGTGTTGGCTTAGCAGATAAAGATGGCAAATTTCCAATAACTGATTTAAAAGATAAATCAAAGAAACTAGATGAAGTCTATTCAAATGAACCAGATAAAAATATTCAAAGTCAATTTTTACTATTAAAAAGAGTTTGCCCTGACTTTGCCTTATGCCAAGATGAGAGTATTAGTGTTCTAAGAAATATATTACTAAATAATGATAACCTAAAATCAAAATTTAACGAAAATGATAGATGTGCTATAAAAAAAGTTTATGACAAAGATGATGAAGAAAAAAAGCCAGTTTTATATGTACATATCGATGCAGATGAAATAGGAAGAAAATTTTACTATGCAAATAAAGATGAAGCTCAATTTGTAGAATTATCAGAGGAAGAATTTACTAACAAATTTGAGTGCTATGATATGGATTTACAAGCAAGCAAAGGTATAAGACCATGGGAGAATACAAAACAAATAAAAGAAGCTGCAAAATCACAAAAGAATTTCGAAATTAGAAATAATGACGAAGGAGAAGAAAGATGAATATTATAAAAAAAGCAATTTTATTTATAAAAAATTTATTTAATAAAGATAAAGAGATAAAAAAATTACCAGAACCTAAAACCACTACAGAGAATAATCAAAAAGACCTTTTCATTGAATCACTTAAAGTCCCACCTAAAAAAGAAGAAACAAAAGAAATAAAGGAAGTAAAGGAGAAGCCAAAAGAGATAATATTTGATATTCCAATTTGTCCAGGAGATGGTTTAGGAATACAAAATAAGCTTGAGTCTTAAAAATTGATATTGAGGTCGAACAATAGTGGCATGATTAAACTTTTTGACATTTAAAATTACTTATCATGCCATGCCCGTTGTTCGCATGCGAAAAATTGCTCTGCAATTTTTCTTTGTCGCCTTTTGGCGATTTTTTTTTGTACTGACCTTCCAGTCTAATGATAAATTTAAAAAAAAATGATATAAAAGTAATGGTAATAAATGTAAAGAAGGTGAAAATTAGAGTGAATGAAAAATTATATAATACTTTGGAAATAAGCGATTTAAAGGATATGCTAAACAAAACAAAAAGTTTATATGAAAATAAAATAGCTTATAAAATAAAAATAGAAAAAGATAAATATAAAACAATTACTCATAAAGAAGTAAGAAACATGATAGATGCTCTAGGTACTAGCTTAATAAACTTAGGACTTAAAGACAAAAGAATTGCAATTATTGGAGAGAATAGATACGAGTGGGAGATAGCTTATCTATCGGTAGTTTGCGGAACTGGAATTGTTGTTCCACTAGATAAGTCTTTACCAGAAAACGAACTAGAGCTTCTAATTGAAAGGTCTGGAGTTGAGGCGATATTTTATTCTAAAAAATATGAGAGTGTCTTAACAAAAATAAAATACAGTGAAAATAATAAATTGAAGCACCTAATTTCAATGGACAATATGAAAAATGCTGAAGGTATTTATTCTCAAAATGAGCTAATAGAAAAGGGAATGAACCTGATTAAACAAGGAAATAGAAAATTTTTAGATGCTAAAATAGATAATAAAAAAATGAGCATTATGTTATTTACATCAGGAACTACATCAAAATCAAAGGTTGTAGCTCTTTCACACTATAATATATGTTCTAATTTGATGGATTTAGGAAGCATTTTAGATGTAGACTCAAGCGATGTATTCCTTTCTGTTCTACCAATTCATCATGTTTTCGAGTGTACAGTTGGTTTTCTGTTTTCTTTATATAAAGGTGCAGAAACGGTATTTAGTGATGGATTAAGGCACATTGTAGAAAATTTGAATGAGTATAATGTTTCTATAATGGCTTGTGTTCCAGGAATTTATGAGCGTATATTTGGAATAATTAGAAAGCAATTACAAAAACAAGGCAAATTGGAAGAAATAATAAGAAAAGAAGAAGAATTCAAAAACTTTACTATGGAGGAAAGAAAAGAAGCATTTAAAGAAATTCATGAACTGCTAGGAGGTAGAATTAAATTATTTATTAGTGGTGCTGCTTCTCTAGATTCTAAAATTGAGGAAAAATACAGGCTGCTTGGCATAAATCTAGTACAAGGGTATGGCTTAACTGAAACATCGCCAGTTGTAGCAATTGGAACTAATAAAGCTCATAAAGTCGGATCTATTGGAAAGTCGGTTCCAAGTGTTCAGGTAAAGCTTATCAATGTAAATGACGAAGGTATAGGAGAGCTTACTGTAAAAGGGCCAAATGTTGCTTTAGGTTATTTTGAAAATCCAAAAGATACAAAAGAAGCTTTTGATGGAGAATGGTTTAAAACAGGCGACTTAGCAAAGATAGACAAAGAAGGTTACATATTTATATGTGGAAGAAAGAAAAGTGTTATAGTCTTAAAAAATGGAAAAAATA
>CAYSFO010000071.1:0-4327 GCA_964430695.1 uncultured Muribaculaceae bacterium
TGGCTATCTGTAATTCTTCCATCATCTAAAATTTGCAATAAAATATTGAAAACATCTCTATGGGCTTTTTCTATTTCATCAAAAAGTACAATAGAAAATGGATTTCTTCGTACTGCTTCTGTTAGTTGTCCACCCTCATCATAACCTACATATCCTGGAGGAGCTCCTACTAATCTACTTACATTAAAACTTTCCATATATTCAGAACAATCAATACGTACCATATGACGTTCATCATCAAATAATTCATTGGCAAGCGATTTAGCAACTTCTGTTTTTCCAACTCCTGTAGGTCCAAGGAAAATGAAAGAACCAATGGGACGATTTGGGTCTTTAATTCCACTTCTCGCCCTTATAATCGCTTCACTTACTAACTTTAAGGCTTCCTCTTGTCCTTTTACGCGAGTACGCATATTTTCTTCTAAATGTAACAACTTTTCTTTTTCTCCACTAACTAACTTTTTAACAGGAATATTTGTCCATTTAGAAACAACACTAGCAATATCTTCATCACTAACAACATCAGATAGCATCATACTCGTTGTATTTTGTTTTAACTCCTCCAATTCACGCTCAAGTTCTGGAATCACCCCATGACGTAATTTGGCACTTGTTTCCAAATCATAATTATTTTCAGCCATAGCCAGTTTATGACGAGCACTTTCTAATTCCTCTTTCTTACCGTTCACTTTTTCATTAATGCTCTTCTCTTCTTCCCATTTCGTTCGTAAATCTTTTTCTTTTGTTTTTAAATCTTCTAGCTCATTTTTTATTTTATCTAAACGTTCACGACTTAACTGGTCTTTTTCTTTTTTCAAAGCTTCACGTTCAATTTCTAAACGCATAATATCTCTTGTTAATGTATCCAATTCTACAGGTACAGAATCCATTTGCATTTTTATCGTTGCACAAGCTTCATCCACCAAATCAATTGCTTTATCTGGTAAAAAACGGTCCGTAATATATCGATCACTAAGGGTTGCAGCAGCAACTAAAGCATTATCTTTAATATTTACTTTATGATAAACTTCAAACCTTTCTTTTAAACCACGTAAAATCGTAATGGTATCAAGTACATTTGGTTCTTTTACTAAGACTTTTTGTAAACGTCTTTCTAATGCTCCATCTTTTTCTATATATTTTCGATACTCATTTAAAGTCGTTGCACCAATCAGCTTAATTTCACCACGAGCAAGCATTGGTTTTAACATATTGCCAGCATCCATGGCACCATTTTCTCCTGCTCCGACAATCATGTGAATTTCATCGATGAACATAATAATATCGCCATTACTGTCTTTAATTTCTTTTAAAACTGCTTTAAGTCGTTCCTCAAATTCACCACGATATTTAGCACCCGCAACTAATGCTCCCATGTCAAGTTCCCAAATACGTTTATTTTTTAAACTATTAGGTACATCTCCAGCAACAATTCTTTCGGCTAAACCCTCGACAATAGCCGTTTTCCCAACACCAGGCTCTCCAATCAAAACTGGATTATTTTTGGTTTTTCTTGATAAAATACGGATGACATCACGAATCTCGTCATCTCTACCTATTACGGGATCAATCTTATTATCAATAACACTCCCAACAATATCACGTCCATATTTTTCAAGTACATTTTGGTTTTCCTCTTGATTATTATACATATACATCCCTCTTTCTAATTGCTATTCGATTATACTACTATTATTAGCACTTGTCAACAATGAGTGCCAATCGCTAAAATTTAAAAAAGGATTTAAATAAAAATCCATCTTAATACTATTTTGTTATAAAACTCTTTCATTATTCCTTGTTTTTTTATTTTCTACGATTTTCACTAACTAACATCAAATCAGCTGTTAGTTGTTTTATTCTTTCTATAATACGTCTTGCTTTTACTTTATCTACTCCTGTACTTGCTAAAGACAAATGTTGTTCTAACTCTTCTATCGTTAAATTTGAAGTAAAGAATGTCGTCTTATTTGCATTCATACGATATTGCAAAATCGTTCCTAAAACTTCATCTCTTCCCCACTCCGTAACCTTTTCTGCTCCAATATCATCTAGTAATAAAAAATCCACATTTTGATAACGATTCATTTGATAAGAAAAATTTTCCCAATCCTCTTTTAAGGTACGTAAAGCATCTGGAAAATAAACAATTTCAACCGTTGCATTTTTTTTATGTTCGAGTTCATTTAATAAAGCAGTCAACAAATACGTTTTTCCCGAACCAAAACTTCCATGTAAATATAAACCTTTCATCGATTTAGCCAAATCAAAAGATTCATAAAAATCATCCAACCATTTAATGACTTTTAATTGATTTTTATCATTTGTTTCGATATCTTTCATCATCACTTTTGCAAGTCTTTTAGAAGAGGTTTCTTTTTCTTCTAACTTTTTATAATACTTACAAGGTAGATATGTAAAATATACACGATTATTTAATACTTTTGGACAGCTAATATGTCCTTCCAAACGATTCTCGCATTCAAATAATCCCTTACATTTTTTACAATTATTTAATTCATTGCAAGTACTCTCCAATTTAGAAGTATATTTTAAGACCTCTTTTTTAGACAATTTTAATTTACTTACTAACTTACAAAAACTTTCGTTTTTCATCGCCTCATTAAAACTTTTTTCTAAATCATGATTTAAAGTTTCTTTTTTAACCATTTTTTTTAAATCTTGCATAGACTTCACCTAAAATGATTATAAAGTATTCATTATTTTTTTGCAATGTATGAAGTAATCTTACTCTTCTTCTATATTTTTCTCTTGTATCCCTTGATTTGTTAATAAAATTTCTGCTTGATTTACTTTCTCTAGCATTTCATTAAAAAAGATTTCTAATCGAAACATGGATAGTCACCTCGTAATTAAAATTGTACTAAAAAATGAAAAAAGAAAAAGAATTTCGACAAAACTTAGCATAATATTTTATTGTAAAGTTTCCTTTTCCTTATATAGTAAAAATAAAAGAAGTATAGTATAATTAATTTAGGTGGTTTCATGAAGTATCCAAATAACATTCAAAAAAACTATAATAACCCCCTATCTTATAAAAATCGTGGAATGGATTTAGAAGAAGAATTAAATAGTAGCAATGAATATTATTTAGAAAAAGACATTGCCCTTATTTATAAAAAACCTACTCCAATTGGAGTGGATAAAGTGTCTTATTCTTCCAATAGTAAAATCATAGAACGTGCTTATTTTAAAGAACAATCGACTTTAGATTATAATGGTTTATATAGAGGAAAATATATTGAATTTGAAGCAAAAGTAACAAAAAATAAAACTTCTTTTCCTTTAGCAAATATCCATCTCCATCAAATAAAACATATAAGAAGTGTTTTAAAACATAAGGGAATTGTCTTCTTAATTATTAAAATGAATGAAATTGTCTATTTATTAAAAGGAGATGATTTTATTTCCTACATAGATACCCATAACCGAAAAAGCATCGATTATGAATTTATTAAAGAAATGGGATTTATCATAAAATATGGTTATAATCCCCCACTTGATTATTTAAAAACCGTAAATTACATATATTTTAAGGAGGATATATATGGCGAAATTGAAAATAAATAGAGAAAGAACAAAAAAACCGAAGAAAAAAGGAAGAATCAAAAATGCTATTTTAATGTTTATCATGCTCATTGGTATTTTTGTTGCCCTTTCAATTCTTGTCTTTGGGCTTTATATTATATTTACTGCCCCTGATTTTACAACGACAAAACTATACAATAAGGAAGCAACGGTTCTTTATGACAAAGACCAAAATGAAATTGCTCGTGTTGGAACAGAAAATCGTGTATTGGTTACGTATAGTGATTTACCACAAGTATTTATCGATGCTTTAGTTGCTACCGAAGACTCAAGATTTTTCCAACATAATGGTTTTGATGCTGCACGTTTTTTAAGCGCAAGTATTAAACAAGCGATGGGTAAAGATGCAGGTGGTGCTTCTACTCTAACCATGCAACTTGTTAAAAATACATATACGGGAAAACAAGTTAGTATTGTTCGTAAGTTTACGGATATCTATATGGCTGTTTTTAAAATCGAAAAATCCTATACAAAAGAAGAAATTATTGAATTCTATGTAAATAGTCAATGGTTTGGGTATGGAAGTGCTAACTACGATAGTATTAATGGAGTTGAACAAGCGAGTCAAATTTATTTTGGTAAATCCGTAAGGGATCTTTCTCTACCTGAAGCATCTATACTCGTTGGTATGTTTAATAACCCCGCACAATTTCACCCTATAAGAAATCCTAAAAATTGTAAAGCAAGACAAAAAGCTGTTCTTAGTTAAATGGTTAGA
>CAYSFO010000072.1:0-4283 GCA_964430695.1 uncultured Muribaculaceae bacterium
TAGAGGTATTTATAAGTGTAAATGAATCAATTGGGGAAAAGTTGAATTATGAAGGTCGTGATACTAATGATACCAATGAAGGTTTATAACATACTTTTTGAATTATTACCAATGATAGTTCTTTTTTCTATTGTTATGATTTTAATAAAGATTATTACATCATTATATTGTCATGAAAAAATAGTGTTATACAAAGAATTAAAAACTCTTTTATATATCGTCTATTGCTTTGCTTTATTCCAATTAGTAACAACCACTGATTTTGAAAGTTTTTCCAATAACTTTATTCCTTTTAAAGAAATTATGCGCTATAAAACAACAAGTGTGTTATTTTATCGTAATGTCATAGGTAATATTGCGATATTTATTCCTTTTGGATTTATAATAACCGATATGATTCGCGATAAAGCCAAGAAGTGTAATGTCTTAATTACTACGATAATAACCCTTTTAACATCTTTAACTATTGAAACCATTCAAATGTTTATTGGCCGTAGTTTTGATGTCGATGACATAATCTTAAATTTCTTAGGAGGAATATCTGGTTTTATCATTTATTTCATTGCTCTTAAAATTTTTTCTTATATACCGGATAAATATAAAACCAATGGTATTAAACTAATCGCGTTTTTTTTAATGACTTTAATATTCATAAGTATTTTTATAATAATGTATGAGGTGGCAAAATGAGTGAATACGAAATAATTAATGAATACAACTATCCAGAAGACTATAAATATTTAAATGATGTAATTGATCATACATTAAAAAAACTAAATATTAAGAACGCTTACTTTTCTATTATTTTTATTGATGATGATAAAATGCACGAAATGAATAAAGAATATCGAGGAATTGATCGAACAACTGATGTATTAAGTTTTGCTCTTGAAGATAATAATACCTATACACCCGAAATAAGAGAATTAGGTGATATATTTGTATCAATTCCCAAAATGCAAGCCCAAGCTCAAGAATATGCACATTCCGAGAAAAGAGAACTATCATTTCTTGTCTGTCATGGTTTACTTCATCTATTAGGTTATGATCATACAAAAAGCAAAGAAGAAGAAATAAAACAATTTGCTCTACAAGATGAAATTTTAAATGATTTAGGAATAATTATATGATATAATGATAATAGTAAGGAAGTGAAGTAATGAAAAGCGGATTTGTTAGTATCGTTGGAAGACCAAATACTGGTAAAAGTACACTGTTAAATACAATTGTTAATGAAAAAATTGCTATTGTATCAAATGTCGCCGGAACAACGAGAAATACCATCCAAGGTGTATATCATGATGAAGATACACAAATCGTTTTTGTCGACACTCCTGGAATCCATAAAGCTGTTGATAAATTAGGTAAACATCTTAACAAGCAATCTTATGAATCCCTAGAAGATATTGATGTTATCTTATTTGTTGTTGATGCCGCTGCTGGATTAGGTCGTGGCGATAAATTCATTATTGAAGCTTTAAGGCATACTTCAGTTCCTGCCATTCTTGTTTTAAACAAGATTGATAAACTAACCAAAGAGGGGATTATGAATGCTATTATGGAATATAAAGAATTATTTCCATTTGCTGATATTATTCCCATCAGTGCTTTAAAGAAAGATAATATTGAACGTTTAATTGAATTAGTAAAAAATTATTTAAAAGACAATATAAAGTACTATGACGATGACGTTATTACCAATAATGAACCATATTTCATGATATCAGAACTTGTTCGTGAAAAAATATTAAACTTAACTAATGAAGAAGTTCCTCATTCGATAACATGTGTATTAACAAATTATCATGAAAAAAAAGATATTATTGAGATTTCGGTTGATATAATAGTATCTCGAGACTCATTGAAGAAAATTGTTATTGGTAAAAAAGGTTCGATGTTAAAAACAATCGGTACAGAAGCTCGTAAAGACATTGAACATATGTTAGGTAAACCAGTTTATCTAGAATTATTTGTAAAAACCGTTAGAAATTGGCGTAATAAAGAAAGATATTTAATTGAACTAGGATTTGATGAAAAGTAAATAACAAAGGAGGTAAAAATATGCAAGGAATCATAAGTATTGATGAATTTTTAAAACGACAAAAAGATGTATTTAATACCTATGTTAATTCTCATGGTCGTGAAGACTCCCTTTTACCTCTAATTGAAGAGTATCGTATCAGTGATAAAGTCGAATATCAATCTGAAGATATCTTAAGATATTTAAATTCCTATATCAAGAGTAATTTAATCACGGAAAGTGAGTTAGCAAGTTATAACCAAACTCGAATTGTATCAAATGAGATTATATTTAAAAGAGGTAAAATAATTGTTAAGGCCTTAATTCAAAGTCAAGGAGACGAAAGAGAATTAGCTAAATATGCCCTTTATTTTTCTCGTCAAGATGGAAAATTTAATCCTTATCCGATCCGTTATCTATATAAATGTCGTGATTATTATTTATCACATTCTAATAATCAAGCTTTAGTTAGTTGTTACAAGACCATAAAGAATCTTGCTAAACGTGGAGAATATGATGTCGAATTAATAAATCAAATTCTTTCTATTGAAAGTAATCAAGATGCTATAAAGTTTATTAATCAAATAAACATCTCTAAAGCAAGTTTAAAATCCTTAATTGATGAATATAAAGTTTTATATCCTGCTAATAAAGATGATTATAATCGCTTAAATAATCTTTATCGCGAAGCCTATAAATTTAATAAAAAAGTCGTTAAATTCATCGATTTAAAACAAAAACAAGAAACACTAAACGATCGCATTAAGAATCTTAAGAGAATATTAGAAGAATATTTAATTTCTGATATAAGTGATATAAGTGATTTATATGTTAAATATCATTTTACTGAGTATAAATTTAAAGAAACAATCAAAGATGCTCAAACTAGTCGTGATATTATTCTTAATAGCTTATTAAATAAGTATCTTGCTAAAGAACAACATATTCTTGAACAAATGAGAACTATTATTGATAAAATATTTCAAGCTTATGAAAATGGAGTATTTTATGGTAATGGTTATCGTAAAATGAACCTATACGATTACTATATCCTAAAAGGTGAATATACAACTGAGGAATTAATAAGTTATGCTAAAAAAATATATAATCAAAATGATTATAATAAAATTGTTGTTATTCTAAGAAGTTTTAATGAAGTAGTTTTAACAAAAAAAGAACTACTAAATATTCTATCAAAAGATCAAAATCTTGACTCAGAAATGCTTGAAAATATAATTGCTTATTTGGAATATTTAAATATTCCTTTATCCAAAGAAATATTCTATGCTTCATTAGATAGATATAAGGAAAATGATATTGATTTTAAAATAGAAGAAAAAGAAGAACTAGTAGTGAATAAATAAAATAAAAAACACCCATTATATAAATAGAAAGGGTGTTATTTTATGACAAAACAAGAATTATGGGAGTTATTTAAAAAAACCGGAAAAATTGAATATTATTTAGAATATAAAAAGAAGTGAAGTAAATGTTAAAAACAATTGAAGGAGTAGTAATTAGTGAAACTCCATTTAAAGAAAACTCAAAAATATTAAATATATTAACTATTGATGGGATTATTGGTGTCGTATCCAAAGGCTGTAAAAACTTAAAAAGTCCTTTACGTCTTATTTCTTCTAAACTAGTATATGCTGAATTTACCATATACTATAATGAAGATCGTCTATCAACATTAAAAGAAGGCAATATTATTAATAATTTTAATTATATTCGTACAGAACCTTCGCTTATACCATATTCAACATATATTTATATTACTGATTTAGTTACACAGGTTGTAAAACAAAGTACTAATCCTAATATCTATAATTTATATATAAGTACGATAAAAAAGATTGAAGAAGGCTTAAATCCAATTGTTATGATGAATATTTTAGAAATTAAATTACTTGACTATCTCGGTTGTCCAATTGAATTAAATGCTTGTGCCAAATGTGGTAGTATTAAAAATATTATTACTATTGATCCTGACATTGGAGGATACTTATGTTCCAACTGTCATACTAATGAGATTCTTTATGATGAAAAAACGCGTAAGATGTTAAGAATGTACTATCTTGTTGATATTGATAGTGTCAAAGAATTAAAGATAAAAGACTATGTTATTGATAATATTAATAATTTTCTAAGTTCTTATTATGATCGTTACACTGGTATTTATATTCATACTAAGAAATTTTTAGAGAAAACTATTAACTATTGACTTTAACAAGTCTTTTTATTTTGTTATAATTAATAATAG
>CAYSFO010000073.1:0-4042 GCA_964430695.1 uncultured Muribaculaceae bacterium
AATCCTTTGCTTTCTTCGATTTCAGATGTTCTATATAATGTTACTTTTGCTTTTAACATATCGTCGATAGCAATTTCTGACATTCCAACAAAACATGTAGCTGTAAAATTCCATGTAAGTGGTTTTTTATTTTCGCTTGTTTCTTC
Source organism: uncultured Muribaculaceae bacterium (assembly GCA_964430695.1). GTDB lineage: Bacteria > Bacillota_I > Bacilli_A > RF39 > UBA660 > MGBC108787. Next base: position 147 of record CAYSFO010000073.1, read on the forward strand.
TGGTAATTGAATAAACCAGTATCCATTTGTTTTAGCTTTTTCTATAGCTTTTAATTCATCATATTGTTCCTCTGTAAATATGAATTCAATTTCCATATTTTCTGCTTTTTGTCTTCCTTCAGCTTGTCTTTCATCTGCTATATCTAAAGCAGAGTATGTTATTCCCTCTGGTGCTGTTAAAAATTGTGGTATGCTTTGTACTAAAGCAATTTGCTTTTTCTCTCCTGTTTTTGTATCTGCATGATACACTTTTGTTAATGTACTTGTTCTTGGTTCCATAAATAATTCCTCCCTATTTTTTTATTTTACTGACATAAAAGATTTTACTAATGCATTCCAATAAACTTCATATGTAGTTGTCAAATTGAACTTTTCAATTTCTTTATCATATTTAATTGGATCTGTATTAGTTTTTACAAACTTGTATTCTGATAACTTATTATCCGTTTGGCTTACCATTTCCATACACTCTGATTGAGAGTTATTCCAATGAGATATAGATATCTGAAAGTGTTTTAATAAATTAGTTCCCTTTCTGTCTGTTTTTTGTACTATTTCTATTGGTGTACCTACAATTCTGCATGGAAAAATACTTGTTGCAGTTGGATCAGATAAACTTACAACTTCTTCTAATTCACTTAATTTGTTATAAGTTAAATCTGAAAATTGTTTTATTGTTAATTGCTCCATTTATAACCTCCTTGATAAAAACTATTAAAAGTATACTTTTCTTGTACAAAAATTTTTTCATTTTTGTAAAATATCTGAATACAATATAAATATTTACATAGATATTAAAATTTCATTAATCCTCTACTAAAAATACATTCCTACCGCCTCCAATATTTTTAGCAAATTTGTTAATTTATTTTATTACCTATTAGCATTTTAGCATCATTTTTTACTAATTTTTCGCCACATTTATGCCATTTTTTTAATTCTTTATTTACTGCATATATTAACTCTTGTTTTCTTCTTGAAAATGTTCTATCCGATAAACCTCTTTCATCAATTATTTCCCACTTGGTTTTGCTTTTTCTATAATATTCTTCAAATATGTATTTACAATCATCATTAACTATCTGCAAAGCTTGTACTACTGATTTATATTCTTTTATTGATTTTTGCAATTCCTCGTTTTCTTCTAACTCCATCACTTTCTTTAATGTAGTATCCCCTACATAGTATGGTGCTTTAGGCATCCCATCATTTGGTAATATATTAATACTTAATATATCTGATTGTATATTAAGTATGTTTGTACAATTATAGTTATATCTTTTTAAGCATTCTACAGCGCTGTTATACTCTTCTTTACTTAGTCTCTCCATTTTCTTTTCCCCCTTTAAAATTATCATTTTTACTAATTTTACAAACTCACTTGATTCGTCTATTTTTAAAGATAAATATATTAAACAGAAACTTAATATTAAGTACGCTAAACTAAATGCCATCTCTCACCTCCAATTTTTAAATATCGTTTATTCAAGTTTCTTGAATTTATAGAATAAAAAAATTTCTCTCATTTAATTTTGTTCAAGATTATTGAAGGTATTATATATAAATTGTTTATATTAGTCAATATTTTATTCAATTTTTTTGAACTTTATCTATGTATTCTATATTTACATCAGAGATAAATAATGTTATAATTCAATTATATTGAATAGGGAGATAGTTATGGAAGGAAAAAATAGTATTGGTAATAGAATAAGGCATTTAAGAGAAAGTAATGGATATACTCAAAAAAAGTTGGCTACAAAATTAGGGTTAAAAGGTGAAACAGCTATCGCTAATTATGAATCTGGTTATAGTATCCCAAAGGATGAAGTAAAATTAAAAATGTGTGAAATTTTCAATTGCACTTTAGATTATTTAATGTGTAAATCTAATGAACAAAAACTTAAAACAGATACTGATAGTTTATTTGATAAGTTATTCTTAATACCAGTTTTAAAAAGAATATATTGTGATGACTCACTTTTTCAAGATAAAAACATAGATTTTTATTTACCTATTGCTCCTAATATGTATCATATATCTACCCCAGACAACTATTTCTTTTTCAAAGTTCATGAAGAAGGTATCAATAAATTAATAAAAAACGGAAGTTATGTTCTTATTCAAATACAAGATTATGCAGAAAACGAAGATATTGTCATTACTTTAGTTAACAACAAGAAAAAAGCAATGTTAAGAAGATATAAAAAACTAAATGAACAATTTATTATATTAGAGCCTGTTAGTGAAGACAGCTCTTTTCAACCAATGGCACTAGACTTAAAAAAAGAAGATTTTAAAATTATTGGTAAAGTAATTGGAGATTTTAAAAGTTGGATTTAAGAATATTAATTTAGGTAAATTAATTAATTTCTGTATTTTATTATTGCGTTTTTGCTATAAATGTGGTATCATTAATTTGTCGAAAATTGTAGCTTTTAGGGAGGTATTTTTATGAAATCAACAGGCGTTGTAAGAAGAGTAGATGAACTAGGAAGAATCGTAATACCTATTGAATTAAGAAATAAACTTGGAATTGTAGAAAAAGATCCACTAGAAATATATGTTGACGGTTCTAATATCGTTCTAAAAAAATTTGAAACTAATTGTGTTTTCTGTGGTAGTTCAAAAAAATTAGTAGAATATCAAGATAAATTAGTTTGTAGTAAATGTATTAAAAAACTTACTTCTTTATCATCTTCTGAAGAATAGAAAAGAAAAAGCAGCCAGTATGGCTGCTTTTTTTAAATAAATAATTTGTATATTTCATTTTTATTTACATTTCTATCTTTTGCAACTTTTTTTATTATTTCTTTTTTCTCATATCCTAAATTTTCATAATATTTATAATGTTCTTCTATAGACATTTCGTTTAGCTTATTTGTTTCTATCTCCTTTTTGCTTATTTTACTACCCTCTACAATTATTACATATTCTCCTTTTGGTTCTTGTATTTTTTCTAATAATTCTGAAATCGTTCCTCTTAAAAACTCTTCGTGAATTTTTGTTAATTCTCTTGCTAAACATATTGTTCTATCTCCAAGTATGTTTTGCATTTCATTTAAAGTTGAAATAAGTTTATGTGGTGCTTCATAAAAAATAAGTGTTTTTGTGTCTTCTGATATTTCCTTTAAAATTTCATCTTTTTCTTTTTTATTTACTGGTAAAAATCCTATAAAACTAAATCCTTTTGCATTCATTCCAGAGGCTATTAATGCTGTAATTAGGGCACATGGTCCAGGAATCGGAACTACTTTTATATTATTTTCTATTGCTACTTTTACAACTTCTTCTCCTGGGTCTGAAATTACTGGAGTTCCCGCATCAGAAACTAGTGCTATGTTTTTACCCATCATTAGTTTTTCTATTAATATATCTGTTTTTACTTTTTCATTTTGTTTATAATAACTTATTAATGGTTTAGAAATTCCTAAATGATTTAATAGTTTTAAAGTATGTCTTGTATCTTCTGCTGCAATAATATCCGCTTCCTCCAAAGTTTTTATTGCTCTTAAAGTTATATCATCTAAATTTCCTATGGGTGTTGCTACTATATATAAAATTCCATTCATATTTTTACCTCTTTTTATTATATATTTTTAAAATTTCGTCTGTATATGACCCATCCTCATTATAAACGAATAATGGTTCTTGTACATTTAAGAATTCCCTAGCACCTTTTACTGCTTTTATTAAAACCATATTAGGTTTTTTATTTTTTTGGGGATGCACAAATCTAATTTCTTTTATTTCCATCTTATATTTTTCTAAATTAATTATTATATCTTTTATTCTTTCTGGCCTATGCACCATAAAGAATTTCCCATTATTTTTTAGCAACTTGCTTGAAACTCTAATTACATCTTCTAAGTTACATTTTACTTCATGCCTTGAAA
>CAYSFO010000074.1:0-3966 GCA_964430695.1 uncultured Muribaculaceae bacterium
ACATCTTCAAATGTAGCAAGATCGTAATAATCTTCATAATCTAAATCTTTTGAATCCATTGCTATCTTTTGTAAATCAGTAAGACATTTATGCATTTTAAATTTAGCATTATATTCTTCCATGAAATTTTTATTAAATTGTTTTTTTATAATATTATATGTAAAATTAACAGCAGTATCGTAATCACCAACATTAAAGTATTTAGCAGACCTCCATGCTTTATCATCAAACATATCATTAACATTAGAGCAAGATCTATCTGCCAACACAACCATTATTTGATCGCTATTGCGACACTCACAAGCCCATATTAATAATTCGCTATTATTAATATCATCATGAATCTCAAGCATTAATCCTTGCTCTCGACAATTATTAAATGTTTTATAATAACCACTTAAATTATTAGATGCATTTCCAAGTTTTTCTTCTAATTTTTGAAAAAATGTTTCACTAACTACTAAACTATTATTTTTCTTAAATTCTATATATAATCCCTCCTAAATATTAATATTTGTAAAATCAACATGATATTTGTTTTTTAAAATTTCAATAGCCTCATCATAGACATAATCTCTTATCTCACTTTTACCAAACATTAAATCAAGAGTTTCATCTATGCTTTTTTTATCAAAATTTTCATAAGATAAGGATGCCAATCTTTCAGCAACACTACTAATAATTGGATTTTCATTTATAGTTACATCTCTTACATCCAACCATTCAGGTGTTAACTCTAAATCAGGATACTCACTTCTTGCAATTTCTATTGCCTCATCCAAATTATCATTATCAACTTTCATTGTTTTTTCTAATGTTATCTTAACATCTATATACTTCGCCATTTTTACCTCCTTTATAGCATAATAAAAGACCAACTACTTAAGTTGATCTTATAAATTAAAGTTCATATTATTTAACATTATTAAAAATCTCTATACCTAATACTTCTATAATAATTCCATGATCATATTCTTTTATTTTTTCTTCTTTTTCCATTTCTTCAATTGAAATTAACTTTTTAACTTTAGACACTTTATATAATATTGCTTTATATTCTACAGTACCACCATCTTGTAATTGACTTCTAATAGGAAATAATAAAATCAATAAGATTATAACTAATAATACTATCTTTACATTCTTTTTCATATTTTCACACTTATTTTTTTATTAAAACATCCTTATAATCAGTAGCCACTTTTTCAGCAGAAATATATTCATTTTCTAATGCATATTTAAGAGTCATTACTTTATTATTTAACATAAATTTAATCAATAATTCATTAGGATCTTTACTATATAAATAATAACTATTTTTACTATCTTTATATATTAATGTTTGTTCTGTTTGATTAATGTCATCTCTAAAATCTAAAATAGTATAAAATATATAATCTGTTGCATCTTCAATTATTTTTCTTAAATCAGTATTGTTTGTCGTTACATAAGGGCAACCATTAATACTTTTAGGCATTAATCTTGCACCATCTCCCCAAATATAAATGGTATCAATAAGTTTATTATTTTTGTCATACATATCAAATTCATATCCATGACCATCAGCATTACATTCATTTCCATATCTTTTACTACTTGAGATAGCACTTAATATTTCTGTCAATTTTTCTTTATTTGTTATAGTTCCAAGTTCTTCTTGACTAGATTTTATAATTATTTTAGTAGTGTCATTGATTTTATTTAATGTTTCTGTAGGAATAGATTTACCATCTTCAGTATTTTTCCTAGTTACACATTTGTTAGTGATTTCTTTAAAATCTATATCATTGTCATTAGTATGAATGTAAATTGTTGGAGTTGTAGGACTTTCATACTTTTGATATGCAGAAGAAAATTTTTCATAGAAATATTTATCAAAATCTTTCATTACAGCAGAATCATAAATTCCATTTTTAGGATATACTATCACAAACATATTATCAGAATGTTCACTAGCATATTCACCTTTGTAATATTCTATTTTATCATGATCATCTTTTTTTATTTTACTTAAAGGAATTTCTACCAAATCATCTATTTCAGTTACGAGATATCCTCCTAACTCACTCTCTAAACATTGCATCAATTCTTTATCATAAACTGCTGTTGGATCTTGTTGTTTATTTTCTTGTTTTTCTGTTCCACAACCTGTGATTCCTAATACAATACCACAAAGTAAAATAGTTAAAATTCTCTTTTTCATTTAAATACACCTCTTGAATTCTTTTTAACATAAGTTAATCAATTTTTCTTTATCTTTTCCTATTAAAATATCTTTTCCATTATGATATTCTGAATCCATTTTATTACACTCAATCAAATAATACTTTTCATCTTCTACCATATATTCATATACATTTGTTCCACCATCCCATAATATTTCGATTGGATCACTCTCGTTATATATACAACTATAAATACAATTCGAATGTGGCAAAAAATCTTTAATAGATGTCTTTTTTCCATATTCCATAAACATAGGATCCTCTTCATCAGAATAAATATATCGTTCCATAGAAGTTGCGATTAAATACAAGCCCCTTGAATCCCTTTTATTTTCATTTGATTTCTCTACTTTATTTCCACATCCTGTTACTCCTAAAACCATAACTCCACAAAATAAAATAATTAAAATTTTCTTTTTCATAATATTCACACTCCTGTTTTATAATTTTTAAATACTTTGTATATTAATTGTTTTAATAAAATCAAATACTTCATTATCTTTTGTACCATAATTGATTAAAGCAATGTTACGATTTATATCATAAAAAGATATATCGCTCCAAACCTTGCCACCATTATAGTAGCCTATATTCGCAACAGTACCATTATTCAAATTTAATTTTTCTTCACTACGTCCTGTTCCACAAACGCCAAAATACGTATTATAATAATACAAAACAAAATAATTTTCATCTTGATGTCTATATATTTTTAAAGCAAATTTATAATTATCCTCTAATGGAAGTTCTTCGTATTTCCACTCATTTGGAATATTCATTTCTAAAGTAATATTTTCAATTGTTTTGGAATAATTTTTTTCTGCTAAAGTATTTTGATTTTTTTTAATTTCTATTAGTTCAATTTGAGCGGGATAACTTTCATCTATCTTACCTTCATAAGTTATTTCAACAAAATCATCAACACTCAAAGAAAACCCCGGATCAATCATATTAATACGAAACTTATCAGAACTTGTCCTTTCTTCTTCATCTACATTTGGCTCAACTATAATATAATTTGGTGATACTTCAAGTATTTTCCCATAGAATGAATGCACATCACTTTTCTTTGAACTACAACCTGTTACTCCTAAAACCATAACTCCACAAAATAAAATAGTTAAAATTTTCATTTTCATGTAATTTCACCAACAATCTACAGATTTTTTAAAACTATTTTCATATATATCCATAAAGGAAGTTACAAATCTTGCTTCATTTCTTTCTTCTTCTGTACCTGTATTTACTTGCCAACCAGCGTTGCCATATGATTCATAGTTAGACTGTGATAAATCATCAAAATTATGTTCTTTTTGAATTAGTGCTATTCCTTGAGAATAATCTTCCTTTAATCTTTCAAATGCCTTATCTGGATTTTTAAAAACTGCATAACCACATTTATTTGCTCCTATATCAAAATCTTCACTTTTATTTTTAAAATATTCAATGTTTACATCACCTTTAATATTTCCTTTTCCAGCAACATATTCTTTACAATATTTTAAATTAGAACTTAGAAATTCTTTGATTTTAAATCCACCAACAATACCTATGGCAACTATTAAAATACCAATTATAATTAAAATTCGCTTTTTCATAATAACCCCACTTTCAAAATTACTATTTATCGTTAAAATAATTTTACCATAAAGATCAGCTTATTTAAACAAATATATTATAATAATCACTCAAGTTCTACTTTATTATTGACTGCTTTCAAAGTTTTTTCTTTTCTAAATTC
>CAYSFO010000075.1:0-3357 GCA_964430695.1 uncultured Muribaculaceae bacterium
AAAATATAGAAAAATAAAGAAAAAGATATAAAAATAAGAAACTCAAAAAATCCGAAATTAAATTAGGAGAAAATTATTGGGTTAAGACTTTTATTATTATTTTCTTACCCTAAAAAGATTTTTTAACTTCTCTAGTATTTTTTGAAAAGATGTTTTTTTATACTCTATAAGTGCAATATTTTCAGTGGTGTTCGTATTTTTCTTTCTATCTTTAAATAAATCGTCTGGATTATACTTGTTTTCTAGCTGTTGATGATACTGACTTTCCTTCCACTTCTTCACATCACAAGCTTGCTTTAAAATAATTTTTTCCTTTTGTTTTTCAGTTGCCCAATAATCTCTAAAAAGAAGTATAATTAAAGCCTTAGTTATTTTAGAAACTTTTTGTTCCTCCAATGTTTTACTTGGATTGTATATAAAGATATGATTTTTGTTTGCATTAGATTTATAAAAATCTATTTCATTCTTTGGAATTTTGTTGTAATCTTCAAGTGAAACATAATTTAATATTTCTAAGATTTCACTATAAGCGTTTGCATATTTTACATCAACCATATTATTGCCCCCTATCTTTATCTTCTTGGCTTAATTCTCCCATTTGATAAGATTTTGCTCGTTCAACTTCTTCTACATCCTTAAAATCATGAATTCCATCAATTGCTTCCTTAACTATTTCATTTGTGCTTTTATTTTCCTTTAGCTCATTTGATTTAAGTATTTCTTCCAATTCAGATACTTGTGCTTGTGTTCTAGTTGATTCAAGATTTATCTGTAGTGATTTCGCTAGGTTCACTAATTCTCTAGGCTCACTGGTGCTATCGTTGAATCCTCGAGTAAAACACTCTTGAATAGTTTCTGTTTCCTCAAGCTTAAATTTTTCAGGATTCTCAAAAATGTCTAACATAATATTTAATTGCATCTCTTGTAATTTACTGTGAATTTTAATTGCTTTTAAATAGTCCTCTGTGTTCCATCCCTCAAAACATTTATTATCTCCCAAGTCAAAATATACAGAACACATCATTTCATCTGGAACTAGTGAGCACGGTCCCTTTAATTTCTGCATAATTAACGCTGAATCTGGTAATTGCTGTCCCTTTAATTTCTGCATAATTAACATTGTTAGAGCTCCTTTTCCAATAGAACCAGTTTCATCCCTTAACGCAAGGCTAACTTGTCTTATTTCCTCTATTGTTAATTTTTCATTTTTTATAAAATCTTCATCGTTTAATGAATCGGTACTACAACGTGCACTTGTAAATTTATCGATTTCAATTTTTGTATCTATTAAGCCTTTATCATATAATACTTTTGCTAGCACATAACTAGTATGTGACATAGCTCTATCTACTCTTTTTATACCATATTTTTCCGCTAGTTCGAATGACTCTCCTCTTTTAGATTCTAATTGATCTGATCTTTCATGTTTGAAAGTTTCATTATTTAAGTCAAATTTATCATTTAAAAACAATTCTAACATTGCCCTTCCAGTTCTACCATTCCCATCACTAAACAAATGCAATTCATTTATTAAATAGTGTAGCAAAATTCCTCTATCTCTATTACTTGGCAATTTTTTTATGTATTTAGGAAGCTCTTCTAAAAAACTTTCTTTTGTTTCAATATTAGGTGCACATAAACATATACTTTTTCCCTTTGCATCAAACCCTATGCCAACAAAATCTTCAGAAAATTTATCTTCTTGTTTTGGTATTCTAATAAAATCACTATGTAATGTTAACAAAAAATCTCTGAATCCTTCTTGGTCTATATTTTGAATAAAGTCTTCTAACTTATTTTTATCTCTAAAAATCTCTGTTATTTTTTCTTTTGATAATTCTTGCATTTTGTTTCTCCTTTAATAGAACTTACTACTTATTGTAAAAATAATAACATAAAAGCAAAAAAATATCAATCAATACAGAAGAAAATTCAGGGTAATTTCATACTATAAGTATATATCGTTTATATTTGTACACACTAACAAAAAGGATGTGATTTTTTGGATAATTCATTTTGGATAGAAACTACAAATAAAACAAATTACCCTAAATTAGAAAAAGATACTAATGTAGATGTATGTATTGTTGGTGGCGGAATCGTTTCTGCAATAACTGCATACCAACTTTTAGATTCTGGTTTAAGTGTTTGCGTATTAGAAAAAGATAGAGTATGCACAGGTGTAACTGCTAATACTACTGCTAAAATAACTAGTCAACATGATTTATTCTATGATTATTTGGCAAATAATTTTGATTTAAATTTTGCCAAACAATATTTAAATTCTAATGAAGAAGCAATATCTTTAATTAAAAATATTATAGAAAAAGAAAATATTGATTGTGATTTTGAAATGCAAGATTCTTATGTTTTTACTACATCAAAACAAGAAGCTGAAAAAATTAAGACGGAAGTAGAAGTTGTAAATAAACTAGGATTAAATGCTGAATATTTAACTAAAATTCCACTTCCAGTTAAGAACATTTTAGCTGCAATAAAATTTCCAAATCAAGCTCAGTTTCACGCTAGAAAATATGTGCTGAGCTTATTTGATATTGTTTCAAAAAAAGGTGTAAAAATATATGAAAATTCTAAAGTAATTAATGTAAAGCATAATTCAGATAATTATACAATTAGTACAGATTCAGCAACGGTTACTGCTAAATATGTTGTAATGGCAAGTCATTACCCAATAAAGAATTTCCCTGGATTTTATTTCTTAAAAATGTATCAATCTAAATCTTATGCTATTGCAGTAGATACAAAAGAAGAATTATTCCCTGGAATGTATATTAGTAGTTGGGATCCAGTAGTTTCATTTAGAACTGTTCCACATAATAATTCTAGGCTTTTAATTGCTGTTGGGTCATGCCATAAAACAGGTGCCACAGATGTAAACATTGAAGATAGTTTTAAAAATTTAGAAAACTATATTAGAAATATTTATCCTAATGGCCAAGTAAAGTATAGGTGGTCTACTGAAGATTGTATAAGTTTAGATAAGGTTCCATACATTGGTGAATTTTCTTGCTTTTATAAAAATATGTATATTGCTACTGGCTTTAAAAAATGGGGAATGACACTATCTCATGTTGCTGGAAAAATAATATCTGATAAAATTTTAGGAAAAGAAAACGAGTATTCTAAAATATATACTGCAACTAGATTACAGCCTATAAAAAATATTAAAGAATTTGGAAATATTTTAAAACAAAGCACATATTCTTTAGTGCTTAATAAAACAAAAAAAGCTCTAAACTCTTTGGATGATATATCTAATGGAAATGGTGGAATTATAGAATATAATAACAAAAAAATAGGTGTATACAAAGATGACTCTGGTAAAATTTATGCTGT
>CAYSFO010000076.1:0-3331 GCA_964430695.1 uncultured Muribaculaceae bacterium
ATCAACCCTTATAGGGTTAAATAAATACCGCCCGTTTTACGGGCGGATATTTATTTGCTAACATTTTAATAATCGACTTTTCAAAAGTAAACCAAAATCTATATCGTAGAAAATTTGCGATTTTATGTAAAATGTGTTAAAATAAAGTTATAATAATTTTATGCATTCCCTTTGGGTAGATAATATTCGGGGGAAATGTCCTCCGTTTATTATATAAATTTATGAAAAAATAGGAGGACACACACATGGCGAAGACAATTTGGAAGTATCCACTCGGAAAAACAGGCTCAGCGGCAGGTTATGTTGAGATCAAAATGCCAAAAGGAGCTACCGTTCTGTCTGTGGCGAATCAGTACAACACTACTACGGTCTATGCTTTGGTAGATGACGCAATTGATGAAACAGAGATTCACACTTTTGACGTATACTTAACAGGCAACATCATCGACTGTGACGAAAGTTTTACTTTTTTGGGTACAGTTGTGCTTAATGATGGAAACTATGTGTACCACGTGTTCTATAAAAAGCCTTAAAAACGCTTTATGAACGCAAAACAAACAGGAGCAACGGAAGCTTAATTCCTTGCTCTTGTTTGTTATTATTTTATATAGTATAAAAGAATATCAAAATCACATTAAAACTCCATTTAAAAAATATAGATACAACCTTAAATACTTACATTACAAGCACTTTCAATATATTAAATACGCTCATCTGAACTATAGATTAAATAAGGGATTTGGAATTTTTCTCAAATCTTATTAAACAAGCATAGTATACATAATTTGACAGATGAATACAATTATATTATAATTAGATTATAATATCTGGCGAGAGCCAAAAGGAGAATGCAATATGAGTATAAACATGAAGGTTAGCTTAGGTGTTGCGGGATTGTTAGCAAGTGCACATTCCACGTCCTCTTTTAAAGGGGAACGGTATTTCTTTCGTGGCGATTTGTGCCAAATGTCCTCTGCTCAAAGAGTAGCGTCATTATTAGGCATACAGACCGGCATTGAAGAAGGTATTCCGTTTGCAATGTCAAAAGAAGACTTTGATTGCGTTAAAGAATATCTGATTTCTAATCGGATAGAAGGTTGGTGGAACTATGTTTCCAACGAAGAGTATCGTAAAATAAAAGGCGAATACCACTTCGGAGGAAAATATCTTCGTTACCAAAAAGAAATTCAGCAAATAGCTGATGAACTTGGTATACCAATCCAAGAAGGCGAAGTTCTCTTCGCAACTTCAAAAGAAGATTTTGATGCGATTGTCCAAAAACTTGACATTACGGAATGACTAAGGAATAAATATTCCAATATCATAGAATAAGGGTTCAGTAGAGCCCTTATTTTATTTTGGGTAATAAACCCCGCGTTTTACGTGGAGTAAAGAAAAGCTTCTAGCTATGAGTTATTTAACAAATATAATTTATAAAGAATACTTGAAAAAATTACTATAGAATAGTAAAATTAAATAAAAATAAAGAATAAAGGAAAAAGTAAATGAAAGATATTAGTTTTTATATTGAGCAATCATTAAATATGGAAAATACAAGTGATGGTGGAAGTGAAGCATATCATTTTAATGATGGTGTAGTTTTAATTAAATATTGTTATCCTTGTGCTCCAACAAATTCAAATTATGCACGAAAAGATGAAGAACAAATAACAGAATATGTAAATAAAGCTATTGCAAGGGGAGCTTGTACACCAGAACATTTAGGAATTAAAAGAGAAAGAGAAGAACAAGAATTACCTTTTTTAGGATTGATAGAAAATGATATTTGTTGGGTACTTCAAGAAAGAGCAAAGGGAATAAACTTGGCGAAAATATACGATCAAGGTAGTAATAAATCATTACAATTTATTTCAGAAATAGTAGATGCTCCAGATGTGCATTATGAAAATTTAATAAGAACTATTTGTGAATTATATGATTGTGGATTAGAACTAAAATGTAAAAATGTTTTTTATGATAAAGAATTTGGTTTTACAATTATAGATTTGTTAAGAGCACCTACAAAGTCTTTTAATTCTAATTCGATTGAAGATGTAGAGACTGTATTAAATTATACTTTAGGAGCGATTACGTCTCCAATCCAATATTCTTTGTATGAATCTAAAAACAATGATTTGGAGCAAAATTTAGATTTAATAAGATTAAAAGTAGTTGAAGCAGCGGAAAAAGTTATTCCTAATTTTACAAATATTAAGAATTCTTTAAATGAAAAATGGCATTGTTGCAATAAAAATAGTAAAAAAAGTGTACAAGCTTTAGGATTAGAAACAATCACAGAACAAAAAGAAACATTTTTATTAGATAAAATAGAGACTGAACAGATAAGACAAGAAGATATAATAATGAAGAAAAATCAAGAAAACACACAAGATAAATAGGTGATTTATATATGGAAGATATAAAATTTAGAAATGCATATAGTGAAGTATTAGAAATATTAAAATATATTTCTGCTAACGAATATAAAAAAATACCTGAGAGTAAAATCAAATTATTTCAAGCAGTTGCAAATAAGGAATATAAATTTGTGTATAATCCAGAGCTAACATTAGATGAACAGAATGTTTCAAAGATTGCTAAATGTATCATAGCAATTTTGTTTAGAGACTATTGGGCAACGGAAGAACAAAAAAATAAAATAATTGCTAAACAAAATCAAGATAGACAAAGAGTTGAAGAAGAAAAAAGAAAATTATATAATCCAAATAATATATTTAAAGATAGACAAAAGCCTATTGAATATGTTGAAAAACAAAAAGAAAATACAGAAATGGCTATTTATAAAGAATCATTATTTAATAAAATTATTAGTAGGATTAAATTAATTTTTCATAAATAATATAATTAATAATCGAAAAGAAAAAATGGCTGCCATAATCGAGGTAACCATTTTTCATTTGAGAATTAAACGTCTATAAGCTTCATTGCTTGAATATACTCTTTGTTTTCATCGTCAGACAAAGGATTAAGATTGTCATAAATAATAGAGTTTGATCTTCTGTCGAAGTAGAGTTCCATGCCAGAAGTTAAAACCACTGTACAGCGATTCGAAAGCCGAGCAAAGAATCTTGCTAAAGGATGAGTACGAAGAGTTTCAATTTTGAATTTCATAGCAAAAAATCCTCCTTGCTTAAAAAAGCAAAAATATTCTAAAGGTTAAAAAACCTAATTGGCATTATAGCACAAGTACACAGTAAATACAAGATTTATTAATCTTCTTCTACATCTTTAAATAGATCATCGGTAAAGAATTCGTTTAATTCAATGCCTAAGCCTTCACATATATGTAGCAAAGTTACAAGTTTAGGAC
>CAYSFO010000077.1:0-3270 GCA_964430695.1 uncultured Muribaculaceae bacterium
GTTATTTTTCAATATCTCATTAGCCTTGGCAATACCATTTTCTAATTGTTTTGGATCCATTTTAGATAACATATCCATAAGTTTTGACATATCAGCATTATTCACACTAATCACCTCTTAATATAATTTATGTAATATATAGTAATATATGAATAAATAGAAAAAATGTGACTACACATATAAATGTAATAATGTAATAAAAATTTAATAAAAAAATTCATAATTCGACAAAATAACAATATCCGTAAAACAAAATAAGGAAAAAATAGGAAAAAATACAAAAAAAGACCTCTAAGTAGGGATAAAACTATTGACGAATTCGTAAAAAAATGGCATAATATAATTATGTATATATAATTATGGTAACTAATATAAAATTATATATATAAATGGGAGGTAAATAAGATGCTAATCAAATTCTGTAAAAACAAAAAAGTTGGAAAAATGCTAGCGATTATGCTAGTAATAACAATGACATTTGCAAACATTGCATTTTTAGGAAAAAATCTAATATCATATGCAGCTAATGAAAGCCTTGAAAACCAAGGAATAAATACACAACACAGCAATGTAAGATTCGATGCATATTTTAGTGACAATGGAGGAAATAACGTTCACTCTATTGTTTTTGATGCAACAAATAATATTCAAAAGGTAAATGTATACCTTTCTGTACGAAAGGCTGGATACCTAAAAGAAGCATACATCGATTTTAGAGATGAAGTTTATGGCTTAAATACAAACTATGAGATATTTGGAGATGCATTAAATTCAACTCTAGTGCAGAGTATTAATGAAAATATGAAAACAGTTTCTTTAAACCATATAAAAAGTGGAACAGAAGCAGTGTTAGAAATTCCAATAAAATTAGATTTTACAGAATTAATGGAAATAGATAAATTAAATAAAAATACCCTAGTTACATTAAGAGGAATATACGTAGACGAAAAGGGAGAAGAAACACAAATAGGTAAAACAATAAAATTAAATACAAGTTGGGATTTAGAAACAGAATTAAGTATAGAACAAGAAGTTACAAAATACGTTCCATATGAATTTGATGGACAAACAGGATTAATAGTACAAGTATTAGTAAAAGCAGAACAAAACAGAGAAGACATAGCAATGCCAGTAAAATCAACAGAATTAAGAATAAAAGTACCAAAAATAGCAGAAAATTTACCAGAAAGAATAGTAGTATCAGCAAATAAAACAATGGCAACAAATGGAGGAAAAGTAGAATTCACAAGTGATAATTGGAAATATAACGAGGAAGATGAAACAATAACAATAACTACACCAGGTTTCGCTGAAAAAGATGCTGTATGGTCAGGTGTTGGAGTAGACGAATATTTTGTAACATATATGTATTCAAATGAAGTATATGAAAATGTGTTAGGAAATGAAGTTGCTCTATATAGTGAAGTAGATGGAAAAATGGAAGTATATACAGCAGATGGTACAACAACAAAAACAGTAAATTCTTCTGGAACAATAACATTAAGTGAAAAAATAGGAGATATAGTTACATATAATATAGAAGCAAATAAAAAAGAAATATCAAAAGGAAAGATGTATTCAAATTGTAACTCAGATGAGAAAATAAATGATACAGAATATAGTGTTACAGTAAAAGCAAACATATCAAATTATGAAATGGTAAATGGAATTGATATGAGTTTACCTACAGATAATTTTGCAGACGAAGCAAATGAATACACCACAAGAATTGGAGGAATACCTTATACAAACTATAAACAATTAGTAATAAACAAATCAAAGGTTCAACAAATATTAGGCGAAGATGGATATATAAATATAGTAGATGAATATTCAAACGTATATACAATAAATAGCCAAACACAAGATGTAGATGGGAACTACGTTATAAATTTTGGAGAAAAAATAGGTGAATTAAGATTACAAGCATCAAAGCCAATAGCTGATGGAATATTAGAAATAAATATAGCAAAAGTAATGTCAAAAGATATGACATATACAAAGGAACAATTACAACTTGTAAATGGATTAATTGTAAGAGTTAATGATAGTACAGATAGAATTTCACTAATAGAAACTTCTACAAATGCAAAATTAGAAATAAGCAACACTGCTCTATCAACAATGGTAGAAAACAAAAACGTAGAAATGAAAATATTATTAAATAATAATGTAGAAACATCAGATTTATATAAAAACGCAGTATTTACAATAAATCTTCCTAAATATATAGAAGATGTAGATATAACAGGTTACAACATGCTATATACTAGCGGATTAAGCTTAGAACGTATAGAAAAAACACCTACAGAAAATGGAATAATATTAAAAATATTTACAGCAGGTGCTGAAAATGACTTTAGCACAGGTGTATTCACAAATGGTACAAACATAGTATTAAATACAAATATCAAAGTAAATGTATTAACACCAAATATATCTGATAAAGTAACTTTTGAATACACAAACGAAAGTGCAACAAGCTATGCAAATGGAGCAAAAGAAGAAATAGATGTAAGATTTGTAGCACCAGAGGAAATGGTAACATTTAATAGTGTATTAACAAGTGGTATAGAATCAACATCAATAGATGGAAATGAGCAAACAGCAAAATTAGAAATATTAGATACAACTAAAATTGCAACAATGAAAATATCAATATTAAATAAATATTCTAATGTATGTAACAATATTAGAATATTAGGAAGAACACCATTTGCTGGAAACAAATCAATAACAGACGGAGCTGATTTAGGAACAACATTTAATGCAAAATTAATAAGTGCAATTAATACAAATGGAATAAATGCAATAGTATATTATTCTAGCAATGAATTTGCAACAGAAGATTTAGAAAATATAGAAAATGCATGGACTACAGATTTAAGTTCTGTAGAAGATGTTAAATCATACTTAATAGTATTACCAGATTATGAAATGAAACCAACTGAAAAATTAGAATTTACATACAATTGCCAAATACCAGAGGGATTAGAACACAACGAAAGTGCATATGGAACATATGCAGTATATTTCGATAGTGTTAAAGAATATGTAGCGAAAGCTTCAATAGAAGCAACAAAAGTAGGTTTAACAACAGGAGTTGGAGCAAATTTAGAAACATCTACAAAAGTAATGTATCAAGGAAATGAAATAGCAAGTGATAATGCAGTGCGTGAATATCAATATATAACATATAAAACAACAATAAAAAATACTGGAACAGTAGATGCAACAGGACTTAAATTAACTGCAAATATTAAAAATGCA
>CAYSFO010000078.1:0-3254 GCA_964430695.1 uncultured Muribaculaceae bacterium
GGTGTCAGTCCCATTCAGGAAAAGCAGATGGTGACACAGAAGGGCAATAATACGTATGTTGTCGGCATCCACGGAAATTTTGATGATGCGCAGACTGGTGTAAAACAGATTTTTTCCGATAAAGAACTGGAAAAAGAGATGGCAGGGCACGGATTCCGTTTTTCTTCCGCGAACTCTATCAATATCGGACGTCTTGTTCCGCAGATCGTGTATT
Organism: uncultured Muribaculaceae bacterium; assembly: GCA_964430695.1. Taxonomy (GTDB): domain Bacteria; phylum Bacillota_I; class Bacilli_A; order RF39; family UBA660; genus MGBC108787. The sequence continues at coordinate 215 of CAYSFO010000078.1, forward strand.
ATGTATATGCTTATACCAGATTGTTAAAAGAAGGAAAAATTGCAGACGGAGAAGCCATAAACGTAGTGGTCCCGACAGGTAACTTCGGTAATATTCTGGCGGCTTTTTATGCTAAGAATATGGGGGTACCGATTGCGAAGCTAATTTGCGCTTCTAATGAAAATAAAGTATTGTACGACTTTTTTAAGACGGGCAGTTACGACCGCAACCGGGAATTTGTGTTGACGTCGTCTCCCTCCATGGATATTCTGATATCCAGTAATTTGGAGCGTCTGATTTACCGCATCGCAGACAATAACGCTGCTAAAACGGCAGAACTTATGGCGGCTTTAACCAAGGAAGGCAATTATTCAATCACGGAGGAAATGAAGATGCAGTTAGGTGATTTCTATGGCAATTATGCGAGTGAGAAAGAAACCGCAGACAGTATCAGACGTTTATACGAAAAGACCGGATATGTCATGGATACCCACACTGCGGTTGCAGACACCGTTTATCAGAAATATTTAAATGAGACAAAAGATGAAACGAAAACGATAATTGCTTCCACGGCCAGTCCGTTTAAATTTACAAGAAGCGTTATGAATGCGATTGATGCAAAATATGACAGTATGTCAGATTTTGAACTGGTAGATGAATTATCCCGCATAGCGGATGTGAAAGTTCCGAAGGCAATTGACGAGATCAGAACGGCACCGGTTCTTCATGATACGGTCTGCGACAAGAGCGAGATGAAAAAAGTCGTGAAAGAGATTCTGGCAGTTTCATAAAATTCATATCAAGCCGGATAGCAGATAAGAGAAAGGAAGAAAATACAGTATGGCAGATATCAGTATCATCGGAGCGGGAAGTTGGGGCACGGCGCTTGCGCTTTTGCTGCATCGTAACGGTCACACAGTAACCGTCTGGTCGATAATGGAAAAAGAGATTGAGATGCTTAAAACCGAGCATGAACATAAAGAAAAACTTCCGGGGGTCAAACTGCCGGATGATATGGCATTTACGACGGATTTAGAGGCGGCAGTGAAAGGGAAAGATGTGTTGGTGCTTGCCGTGCCCTCACCGTTTATACGGAGCACTTCTAAAAATATGTCGCCGTATGTGAAAGAAGGCCAGATTATAGTCAATGTGGCCAAAGGTATCGAAGAGGCAACGCTGTTTACATTATCGCAGATTATCGAAGAAGAAATCCCACAGGCGGAAGTTGCGGTTCTTTCCGGGCCTTCCCATGCGGAAGAGGTTGGAAAAGGAATCCCTACGACCATCGTAGTGGGTGCCAGAAAGAAAAAAACAGCGGAATATTTGCAGAATATTTTCATGAACGAAGTTTTCCGTGTCTATATAAGCCCGGATGTACTCGGTATCGAACTGGGTGCGGCCCTGAAAAATGTCGTGGCGTTAGCGGCAGGTATTGCGGATGGACTCGGTTACGGAGATAATACGAAAGCGGCTCTTATCACAAGAGGGATTATGGAAATTGCAAGATTGGGGACCGTTATGGGCGGCAGATGGGAAACTTTTTGCGGATTGACCGGAATCGGCGATCTGATTGTCACTTGTGCGTCCATGCATTCCAGAAACAGACGGGCCGGTATCTTAATCGGAAAAGGCTATACGATGGAAGAAGCCATGGAAGAAGTTAAAATGGTTGTGGAAGGCGTTTATTCTGCCAAAGCAGCCATAGGTCTTGCCAAGAAATACAACGTACAGCTTCCGATCATCGAGCAGGTCAATGAAGTTTTATTTGAAGGAAAATCAGCAGCAGAAGCGGTAGGAAGTCTGATGTTACGTGATAAGAAAATAGAAAATCCTTTGATTCCGTGGGATGAAGAATAGAAGTGTCTCCAATGGGAGCCACTTCTAATAGAGTGCAGGCTACAAAGCCTGCGCTCCAACTTTCTAAATCTGGGTCACAATTTCTGCGGTTGTTTTCGGTCTGTTCATCGTATAAATATGAATACCGTCTACGCCGTGCTCCTTTAAGTCACGAATCTGGCGTACCGCATAATCAATACCGGCCTTTCTCATATCGTCTTTATTTTCCCCGTAATTAGCGATCATATCCGACATCTCTTTCGGAACGGAAGAACCGGAGAGCGTAACGCTCGTGCCGATCTGTTTCGCACTGGTAATTGGCATGATACCCGCACAGATGGGAACTGTAATGCCCGCGTTTCCGGCTTTATCCAAGAAACGGTAGAAGATATCGTTGCTGAAGAAAAGCTGGGTGATCAGGAAAGATGCGCCTGCGTCTACTTTTTCCTTTAAATGCGCAAGATCGCTTTCAAAACTTTCCGCTTCGTAATGCTTTTCGGGATAGCATGCACCGGCAATCTCCAGCTTGGTATTGGCTTTCAGATAACGGATCATATCGGCAGCATAGAAAAATTCTCTGCCGTTAAACTGCTCATCTGTCATAGCCTGCGGTCTGTCGCCGCGCAGCGCCATCACATGCCGGATGCCTTCTTTTTCTAATGCATCACAGTTTGCCTGCAGGTCTTCCTGCTTGAACCCGACACAGGTCATGTGTGCAATTGCGTCAATATGTAATTGGTGTTGAATATAAGATGCAATTTCTATCGTTTTTCCTGCTTTAGAACCTCCTGCACCGTAAGTACAACTGATAAAGTCAGGATGCAGTGCGGCCATAGCATCTAGTTTAGAGAATATTGCCTGAAATTCATCCTCCGTTTTCGGCGGTGAAACTTCAAATGAAAGATTTGTTCCGGTTTTGTTAAATAAGTCGCTTACCATAGTATCTATGATTCCTTTCCCTGCTTTTTTCGTAAATGTGACTTGCAACAATTTCTTGCTTTTGTATCTAAAATATCGTAACATAAGTTTAAGTATTTATCAAGAATCGGGAAGGAAATCAGAATATGAGCAAAGAAAATAAAACATTTACCAGTACATCGCAGTATGTGGCATCCAGAGAGCTGCTCGCCAGCGTAAACGTTGCGGTGGCCTTAGAAAAACCGTTACTTATTAAAGGAGAGCCGGGTACGGGGAAGACAATGCTTGCGCAGGCTGTAGCGGAGTC
>CAYSFO010000079.1:0-3077 GCA_964430695.1 uncultured Muribaculaceae bacterium
GAAAGAGCAAGCCGAGAACTATTGGGTGGAAATTGAACCTGTTGTATAATTTGATTTGGCATATTAGCCTCCTTTTAGTTGCGTAAATTTTAACTAAAAAATTTACTTAGGTTGATACGTATAAGTTAATTATACCAAAAACATGGCATTACGTCAACCTTGAATACTTTAAGCATATTGTGATATGATAATTGTAGCGGTCAGTCTCGACCGACTATAAATAAATAATTATATTATAAGGAGAATTAATGGATATATTAGAAATTGCAAATAAAATTAAAAATGCAGGAGGAAGGCTGTATTTAGTTGGAGGAGCTGTAAGAGATGAATTGTTAAATAGAAAAAGCTATGATGAAGATTATTGTGTTACAGGACTAACTGAAACTCAGTTTGAAGAATTATTTCCAGAAGCTTTCTCAAGAGGGAAATCTTTTAAAGTATATGATATGGAAAATAAAGAATTTGCATTAGCAAGGATTGATAAAAAATCTGGATTAGGACATAAGGAGTTTGAAATAACAACAAATAAGGATATAACAATTGAGCAAGATTTAGAAAGAAGAGATATAACTGTAAATTCAATAGCAAAAGATATTTTAACAAACGAAATTATAGATCCATTTGGAGGAAGAGAAGATATAAAAAATGAAATAATAAGAGCTACATCAAATGCATTTTCAGAAGATCCATTAAGAGTATATAGAGTGGCAAGATTTGCTAGTCAGTTAGAATTTAGTGTTGATAGTAATACACTGGAGCTAATGAATAATTTAAAAAATGAATTAAATACATTATCAAGAGAAAGAGTATTTGAGGAGTTCAAGAAAGCACTGGCTCAAAATAAGCCATCAATATTTTTCGAAGTTTTAAGAAAAGCAAATGTATTAGATGTGCACTTCACGGAAATATACAATTTAATTGGAGCATTGCAACCAATAGAGTATCACCCAGAAGGAGATGCATATAATCATACGATGATTGTACTAGACGAAATTTGTAAATCTACAGAAGAATTAAAAATCAGATTTGCAGGATTAGTTCACGATTTAGGAAAAGGAGAGACTCCAAAGGAGAAATACCCACATCATTATGGACACGATAAAAATGGAGTAAAATTAGTAGGAAAATTAGGTAATAGAATTTGTGCTCCAAATGCGTGGATTAAATGTGGAAAAGTTTCAGCAGACGAGCATATGAGGGGTGGAATTTTTTATAAAATGAAACCTGCAAAGCAAGTACAGTTTTTAGAAAAAGTGGCAAAGTCATATTTAGGCTTAGATGGATTACAATTAGTTGTAAATGCGGATAAAGGTACAAGAGGAGAGGCAAATGAGTTTGCTAGCTTAGGCAAAAAAATGTTGCAGGAAATTGATGGAGAATATATTTTTAATAAATATGGTAAACTAGACGGTTTAGAAATAAAACAAAAATTACACGAAGAGAGAGTACATTGGATAAGAAACCAAAAAAACTTGACATAATGCAAAATGAGATATATAATTATTGCATACTCGGGAAACCGAGCTATAAATCACTAAAGGAGGAGTAAAGTATGAAAGTACGGTACGAAATAAGACCACCGTAATTGAGGTAATGGGATATCTTTAACTAATGAGTACATCACCTTACCAATTTATATATTTACTTTATTTTATTTTCCTTTATCCCCTGTGCTATAGTGCAGGGGACTTTCTTTTTAGTACAAAAAATTTACAAAAACACTTGACATAATTTGGAAGACGTTATATAATTTAAATATGCTTGGTAAAACAAGTAAATAACATGAAGGGAGGATCAGTTTATGTACATGGTTTGTACGCGTAGAGGGCTTAAAAAATTTTATTCCGATTGTAGCAGCTAAGAGCAGCGGCGCTACGAAGAAATGAGGCGTGATTATGAAACGGTACACGACTGGTTTTACCTAGAGTACGTATTTGTTTGACGAGTTCGAAGGAACAGGCGTACTCTGCTCCGTATTAGGGGCGTACGTTGCCCCCCAAAATCTGGGGGGCTTTTTTTTATGTTTTCATTGACTTTTTTAGAAAAAAAAGGTAATATATATAGTAGTTATTTAGAGTAACTGATTTTTGAGGAGGAAAAATAGTTATGGGAGAAGTAATAGTAATAACATCAGGAAAGGGTGGAGTTGGAAAAACAACAACAACAGCTAATTTAGGAGCCGCCCTAGCGCTAGAAGGGAAAAAAGTAGTGTTAATAGACACAGATATTGGACTTAGAAATTTAGATGTAGTTATGGGATTAGAAAATAGAATAGTATATGACATAGTAGATGTTGTAGAAGAAAAATGTAAATTAAGACAAGCTTTAATAAAAGATAAGAGGTTTGATGAACTTTTCTTATTACCAGCAGCACAAACAAAAGATAAGAGTGCTGTAAATGAAGTTCAAATGAGAGATTTAACTAATAAGCTAAAAGAAGAATTTGACTACATATTAATAGATTGTCCAGCAGGAATAGAACAAGGATTTAAAAATGCAATAGCTGGAGCAACTAGAGCAATAGTTGTTACAACAGCAGAAATATCTGCAATAAGAGATGCAGACAGAATTATAGGTTTATTAGAATCATCAGAAATAAAGAACCCAGAACTAATAGTTAATAGATTAAGGCCATCAATGGTAAAAAAAGGTGAAATGATGGATGTTGATGATATTATAGATTTATTATCAATAGACTTAATAGGTGTTGTACCAGATGATGAACATATAATAAGCCAAACTAACAAAGGAGAGCCAGTAATACAAAATAAGAGAGCACCTTCAGGAAAAGCATATTTAGAGATAGCAAAGAGAGTATTAGGTGAAAATATTGATGTAACTATACCTGGTAAAGAAAACGCATTCATAGCAAAAATAAAAGCGTTTTTTTCAAGAAAATAATTAATACATAGGTTTGGGGGATAAAAGATGTTTGAAAATATTGCTAATTTTTTTAGAAAATTAATGAAATCAGAAAAAAAAGAGCCAGGTTCAAGAGACGCAGCCAAAGAGAGATTACACCTAGTATTAATGCAAGATAGAGCTAATGTATCAGCTGACTTTTTAGAATTAATGAA
>CAYSFO010000080.1:0-3002 GCA_964430695.1 uncultured Muribaculaceae bacterium
TATTAGTGTGCAGTGGGTTAAAGTAATACCGCAGTTAATTTCATAAAATATATGATATTAGGTTTATGAAACTGATTCATAGGTGACATAAGCAACTTCTGACCATTACTAGATCGTCGTAATCATACACAAAAAGGGAGTAAGTAGATTGAAGTTTAAGGAGAAAGAGCAAATTACTATATCACTTACGGGTTCATGTAATTTGCAGTGCATATATTGTTATATGCCAAAAGACCACACAGAGCCTGAAGACGATTTGATAGATTTTCGATTTTGTATGCGCGGAATTAAAGACTTTTTTCAGAAAAGTAATTCTCGGTGTATCCGTTTCTTTGCGGGCGGAGAACCTACATTAGCTTTTCCTTTGATTCAAGAGATTACCCAGGCGGCCAGAGAACTGGCCGGAGATGCACTTCGCCTTGAATTGGAGACGAACGGTTACTTTTCTGAGAATATTGCAGATTGGATTAGTGAGAACATCCATTATCTCTGGATTTCTTGTGACGGCACGCCGGAAGTGCAAAATCAACAGCGTCCCTGTTCCCAGGATCCGGAAGCGAGTCGGGTAATTTATCGGAATATTATACGGTTTGCACAGCAGCAAGGAATACAATTTGGTGTGCGTGCTACATTGCAGGATGTAAGTGTACAGGCACAGATAAATATGATAGATTTTTTTAATTCCCTTGGGGTAACCAATGTTTCTGCTTCTCCGGTTTTTAGTTCTTATGCGAACGATAGGGCATATACCGCAAATGTTTTAGGATTCGCAGAAGGTTTTGTGCCTGCCTACTGGTATGCCAAAGAACTTAATATGCAATATTTATCTTTACTTATGGTTAATTTCGATGAGCCTACAGATGTGTTCTGTCAGGCATCTATTCCGACTCCGCGGCTGACCAGAGATGGGTATGTTTCATGTTGTGATTGGGCATCTGTCGGACTGGGACGTCTGCCGGAATGGATGGAATCATGTATATTCGGAAGATATGATTCGGAGCAGGATATCATCCACTATGATATAGATAAAATTAAGGATATTCAAAAGCGAAATGTTACATATCTTGGACAGAATGCCTGCAAGGGATGTATGGCACTATATCATTGTGCCGGCGGCTGTATCGGGAAAGTTATGGCGCAGAGCAGAGATATGCTTCAGGTATCTGAACCTTGGTGTGAGGCGGTGAGGTATCTATATGAGCATCTTAAATTGAATAAAGGTGATATTGCTGTTCTGCATCCATAAAGGAAGGATTGTATATGTGTACTGAATATAGTATAGAATATATGGAGTTGCTTAACGGCCTAAGTGAGAAATACCGTCAATGTCTGGAAGGATTTATAAGGGAGTTTTGTGCAGCAAACGGTAGTAATCTTAAAGGTGTTATTTTATATGGAGGGTTGGTTCGTGACAAATCGGTGCTGCCGGGGTGGTCTGATATTGATATTGCTGTTATATATCGTAAAATATCCGAGAGAAATATTTTACTGAATACCTCTATCAAACGGTATTATGAGCTGACATTTCAGATCCGCATCGATTTAAACGAGATTGATTCATGCGAACTTTCCGAGGGATTGATTTCAATTCAATATCATGGTGAGTATACTAATGCTTTAGCATTCCGAAAGCAGGTAAGTATTTCTGTATTTCGGGAACATCCGGTATATCTGCCAGATGTAGAAACTGAAAGAAGGACCTCGATATTTTATATTAATGATACGTTGTTTCGGTATCGAAAATATCTGAACGAAAATGATTTTACCCGCCCTGGCAGTGCGATACTGCTTCCCCGGATAGTTCGATGGTATTTTTCTATCGTTCGTGCATCATTGCGCTTATTTGGGATATATTCCGATCCATATGAAGCGTCTATCGAACATTTAAGAGAAATTGCCCCGTCTTTGGATATTTCCGTGTTGGAGGAACTTGCTGTCGGACGACGGAACTGTACAATAGATCGGATTGAAGATCAAAGAGTTCCGGAATTGATATTGCGAATCGATCAATCGCTGAATAATTTTATTAATTTTCTGCAAGAGGAGATACAGTATGAAAGCATTACATAATAAACGTAGGAAATTTTTAGCTTTTTGGGGATTATGTAATTTTACGTTTCTGGCAGCGTTTGCCTCCGTGCTGAGTGAAACAAAGAGCGCCATTTTGGATTGGATGCAGAGGTATGGGAATTCGTCTGCACCTCTTTGGAAATATGAAATACTTTTTATTTTTGCATACAATATCATTATCATATTTTTTTGGATTGTGATTCAGCTTTTCATAGTTTGCTTAAATAATGGAGCAATGAGAATTGCCGTGGGTGATGATTCTGATGGCAAGAGGATTAAGGAGTTTCAATATCTTCGTGCACAGGCGAAGAAGGATGTTCTTATCATGGGAATCGGACTATCAGGTGTTTCCAAGGATATAAATAGCATTGAGGAGTTTTTACAAAGCGGGAAAAATATTACGTTCTTGATTATGGATCCCGATGTTTTAGTCGAATCACCTATAACTTCAGCGGATGATGAAATGAAGGCTCATCAAAGTAATCTCTTGCAGCAATTTCAAAATACAAAAATTACAATTGATGACAAAAAATTCAGTGAATTTTACTTAACAGATAATTATCGGGAAAACATCAAAACGTCAGTCCGTAATTTACAAAACCTTGTTGAAAGACAGAAGAAACGTCGTGATGAATATACAGGTAAGTGGAAGGAGGGAACGATTGCAGTTTACAAATATACATATTACATTCCGTTAAATGTGACTATAAGCGATATGAAAGAATCCCATTCCAAGCTTATTATTGAATTCTGCCTGCCGTTTTCAACAAAAAGAATTCGTGCAAGGTTCTCTCATGGCAGAGTTAAAGAAATGATTGAAAATCAGATTGAAGAACTCTTGAATAAAGCAGAATTGATTTGTAAGAACTGAAAGCTGCTAGGACAATTGCTTCATAAAAAGGCGGTTGTTTAACAGCAGCATCGATTCAACT
>CAYSFO010000081.1:0-2987 GCA_964430695.1 uncultured Muribaculaceae bacterium
ACCCTTTTCAAGGGTAAGCTAGAGTGACGAAGGCGGTTGGCTGATTAAAAAAGCCTCCATGTGGAGGCCGCCAGTAATATACCCTTATAGGGTAGCTTTAAAACTACGTCTTGAAGGCGTAGTTTTTATTTTTTAATTAAAACTTTCATTGTTTTTTTAAAATTCTATGCTATAATCCTTGTAAGGAAGGTGAATTATGGAAATTATTATAAGAGGGGACAAAATTACAGTTACAGATGCTATAAGAGAATATGTGACAAGTAAATTTGAAAAACTTGATAAGTATTTTGAGAATCCAGAAGAGATAAAGGCTTATGTAAATGTGAAAGTGAATAACTTATCTCAAATCATTGAGGTAACCATTCCAACAACAAAGTTTACATTACGTGCTGAAGAAAGACACCAAGACTTATATGCAGCAACAGATTTAATGATTGATAAGTTAGAAAGACAAATTAGAAAGAACAAAACAAGACTTAAAAACAAATTTAAAACCAATGACCTGATGGAATTAAATCTAAATTTTGAAGTAACACCTGAAGAAGTGAATGAAAATAAAATTGTGAAAAGAAAAAATATCGAAATGAAACCAATGGATGAGGAAGAAGCAATATTACAAGCAGAATTATTGGACCATGATTTCTTTGTATTTAAAAATATTGATGAAGAATGTATTTCTGTATTATACAAAAGAAAAGATGGACGTTACGGTATAATTAATGTTAGATAAAAATAACATTTATAATGAAGAAGATTAGAATCTTCTTTTTTTTGTAAATACATATTGAACATATAAAATATTTATTGTAATATACATAAGGTATATTTAAAATCAGGTGATTAAGTTGCGTAAACTATATTATTTAGGAGAACTCAGAAGCCGAGATGACGAAAAAGATCAAGTGTATATTGATATAATAACCAATGTTTTTGTATGCCAAAAAATAGATGGAACCAAAAGAAACCTAACTTTAAATCAAAAAAGATATTTAAGAGAAAGATTTGAAAAAGAAATTAGAAAAGCGGATATAAAGTATGAAGTGAATTTTTTTAAGAAACCATTTTTAATAGGAGCTTTAACTACTTTAATACTTTTAACTTCACTAAAATATAAGAATATTTTAACGGATATCCCTAGAATTACAAAAGAGTATTGTTTTGAAGACGAAAAAGATATTGATTTATTAGTGCACGATTGTGGCATGTATATTGATAAAAATAAAACTTTTAGTGATGAACAAAAAGAGTATTTAAAAAGATCTTGGGAGAAATATATTAAAGATGAAGGAATCAATTTCGATTTTTTAACAATTATACGAATGTTAAATAATTTATCCGATGTTAAATTTGAATATACAGAAGATGATACAGTTGTAGCAAATCATAAGGATTTTCCTCATAAAATAACGCTAAATAAAAATTATGGAAAAAACTTTAATCTTTTTCATGAAACAGTGCATTGCTCTATAGGATTAGGTTTAGATCACGATTTTCTTGATTTAGAAGAAGGATATTGTGGAGGAGCTACAGGAAAGTATTGTTATCATTTAACGTATGCAACGGAAAATGAATATCTTTTGATAATTAGAGAAATTATTGGAAAAGATAATCTAGTGCATTGTATTGCAAACGGAAAAGAAAAAGAACTTGTCAAGCTTATAGCAAATGCAACAAATAAAAGTGAAGCAGAAATAAAAGATTTAATAAACAAAACGAATAAAAGCTTATTATTATGTAAAGAACAAGAAGAGATAAGCATTTTAGAAAAAGAAATAAAAAAACAATTGGCTCTGCTTGCTATAGAGGCAGATGAAAAGAATAAAGAAAACTTTATTATATTAAATGCTTTACAAGGAAAATATATCTTAGATTCTTCCTTTTTAGAAGATAAGATATGGTATAAATCTAGCGATTTTTATACTTACTTAGGGATAAATAATGAAACGAAATATAGTAAAGCCTATTTATTTGATGAAATAGAAGAATATAGATTAATAAAAAAGCAAACAAATGAGTAAGAATATGGTATAATACATCAAGAAGGTGGGATACAAGATGGGATTTTTTAGAAAATTAATAGATTCTGAATATAAAGAGTTAAAAAGATTTGAGCATATTGCTGACCAAATCGTAGCTTTAGATGAAGAATATCAAAAATTATCCGATAAAGAATTAAAAAATAAAACAGAAGAATTTAGAAAAATGTTAGAAGAAGGTACAGAGTTAAACGACTTAATTGTGCCTGCGTTTGCAACTATTCGAGAAGCAGCTTATCGTGTTATAGGCGAAAAACCTTATTATGTGCAAATTTTAGGTGGACTTGCCATTCATTTTGGTAATATTGCGGAAATGAAAACTGGGGAAGGAAAAACATTAACAGAAACAATGCCAACCTATTTAAATGCCTTAACTGGTCGTGGGGTTCATATTGTTACAGTAAATGAATTCTTAGCTAAACGTGACTCTGAGTGGATGGGAGAAGTTTATAAATTTTTAGGTTTAACCGTTGGTCTAAACTTACGTGATTTATCTCCAAAAGAAAAACGCGAAGCCTATGACTGTGATGTTCTATATTCAACAAACAACGAAATAGGTTTTGATTACTTAAGAGATAATATGGTAGTCCAAGCAAGTGAACGAGTACAAAGACCTCTTCATTTCTGTATTGTAGATGAAGTGGATTCCATTTTAATTGATGAGGCAAGAACGCCATTAATTATATCAGGAGGACAAGCAAACTCAAGTAATTTATATATTGATGCCGATAGAGCAGTTAAGAATTTAATCAATGAAACAGATTATACGATAGATGAAAAAGTAAAAAATGTTTCCTTAACAGAAGAAGGAAGTAAAAAAATTGAAAAATTCTTTAAAGTGGCAAACCTTTATGATATTAATAATACAAATTTAGTACACCATGTTAATCAAGCTTTAAAAGCAAACTATGGATTTAAAAAAGACATAGATTATGTTGTAAATGATGATGC
>CAYSFO010000082.1:0-621 GCA_964430695.1 uncultured Muribaculaceae bacterium
GGATGAAAGAATGCAGTTTACGTTAGGTATGTACGGAGAAGGCGATTTCTTTACGATGAAAGGCGTAGTGGAAGAGTTTTTTGAAAGCATCGGTATGATGAAGAAACCTTCCTATGATCCGAAAGCAGGCAAGAATTTCCTGCATCCGGGACGTCAGGCGAATATTTGCTACGATAAGCAGATTGTCGGCTATCTCGGCGAGGTACATCCGGAAGTATGCGACAATTACGATATCAAAACAAAAGTATATATTGCAGTCCTTGATATGCCCAAAATACTGCCGTTTGCAACTTTTGACAGAAAATATGCAGGCGTTGCAAGATTTCCTGCAGTATCCCGTGATATCAGTATGGTTGTTCCGAAAGAAATTCTTGTCGGTGAAATAGAGGCCATGATCGCACAGCGCGGCGGAAAGATTTTGGAAGACTATAAGTTATTCGATATCTATGAAGGCGCACAGATTAAAGCCGGTTATAAATCAGTAGCTTACTCCATTACCTTCAGAGCTGCAGATAGGACGTTGGAAGATGCGGATGTGACGGCGGTCATGAGGAAAATACTGAACGGACTTGAGGGTATGGGTATCGAACTGAGAAGCTAAGATGCCGCCTGCCGGCGCAT
>CAYSFO010000082.1:631-1043 GCA_964430695.1 uncultured Muribaculaceae bacterium
ATGGGAATTGAATTAAGAAGTTAAAGAAAAAGGAGAAAAAATCATGGAAACAAAGAATACATGGGAAACTTATGATGCGAAACGATTAAAAGAAGTAGACACTTTTGCCAGAGAATATATGGATTTTCTGGATAACGGCAAGACGGAGAGGGAATGTATAGATACGATTGTCAATCAAATTGAAAAAGAAGGATACAAAGAGCTCGGCGCTCTTATCAAAAATAAGAGCAGCTTAAAATGCGGAGATAAAGTATATTCCGTATGGATGAACAAATCTATCGTGATGTTCCGGATTGGGAAAAAAGCTATGGCGGAAGGCATGAATATTCTCGGTGCGCACATTGATTCCCCTCGTCTGGACGTAAAGCAGAATCCTTTATATGAAGACGGCGGATTTGCTTATTTGGATACG
>CAYSFO010000082.1:1053-2946 GCA_964430695.1 uncultured Muribaculaceae bacterium
TCGGTGAGAACGAGGACGATCCCGTATTTTTCGTATCGGATCTGTTGATCCATTTAGCACAGGAGCAGCTTGAGAAAAAGGCAGCCAAAGTAATCGAAGGAGAGGCCTTAGATATCGTTATCGGCAACAAACCTCTCGTTATCGACAAAAAGAATAAGAAGTCAAAAAACAGCGAGAAAGAGGAAGAAGCAGATAAAGCAGGAAAAGATGCGGTAAAAAATAATATCCTCTCTATTTTGAAAGATGCTTATGATATCGAGGAAGAAGATTTTATTTCAGCCGAACTGGAAGTCGTTCCTGCCGGAAAGGCCAGAGAAGCAGGATTTGACAGAAGCATGATCTTATCTTACGGCCAGGATGACAGAGTGTGTGCATTTTCTTCTTTAAAAGCAATGCTTGAGATCGGTCAGACAGACAGAACGGCCTGCTGTATTTTAGTAGATAAAGAAGAAATCGGCAGTGTCGGTGCAACCGGTATGCAGTCAAAATTCTTTGAAAATGCGGTAGCGGAAGTGATGAATCTGACAGGAGAATACAGTGAACTGAATGTAAGAAGATGTCTTTCTTCTTCCTGCATGCTCTCATCCGATGTCAGCAGCGCATACGATCCTTCTTATGCATCCAGTTTTGATAAGAAAAATGTGGCATATCTCGGCGGCGGTATGGTATTTAATAAATTTACCGGTTCCAGAGGAAAATCCGGTTCGAATGATGCCAACGCAGAATATATTGCGCATATCAGAGGCATTTTTGAAAAAGAAAGCGTAAACTTCCAGACTGCGGAACTCGGTAAAGTAGATCTCGGCGGCGGCGGAACGATTGCCTATATTCTTGCGCTTTACGGCATGAATGTTATCGACAGCGGTGTTGCAGTCTTAAATATGCACGCGCCTTGGGAAGCTACGAGCAAAGCTGACGTATATGAGACAAAGAGAGGCTATGTTGCTTTTTTGGAAAATGCTGATTTATAAGAGTGCGTATTTATGGAAAAGGAAATTAAAAAATCAGACTTTTATTTTGACCTGCCGCAGGAACTGATCGCACAGGATCCTATAGAGGACCGCAGTGCATCAAGGCTTCTTATCTTAGACAAAGAAACCGGTGCGGTAGAACATCATATTTTTCACGAAATTACAGACTATCTTTGCCCGGGCGACTGCCTGGTCTTAAATGATACGAAAGTAATTCCGGCAAGACTTATGGGCGTCCGTGAAGACACGGGCGCCTCCGTTGAAGTACTCCTTTTAAAGCGAAAAGAAAATGATGTATGGGAAACGCTTGTAAAACCGGGAAAAAAGGCAAGACCCGGTATGAAACTGGTATTCGGAGATGGTCTTCTTCATGCGGAGGTATTGGAAATCGTAGAAGAGGGCAACCGATTGGTACAGTTTTCTTATGAAGGTATTTTTGAAGAAGTGCTTGATAAACTCGGTGAAATGCCTCTGCCGCCTTATATCACGCATAAGCTGCAGGATAAGAGCAGATATCAGACGGTATATGCCCGCTATGAAGGCTCGGCGGCAGCGCCGACGGCCGGACTGCATTTTACGAAATCCCTACTTCAGGCAATAGAAGAAAAAGGCGTGGAGATTGCTTATGTGACACTGCATGTAGGTCTTGGTACGTTCCGTCCGGTCAAGACGGAGAATATTCTGGAACATCATATGCATTCGGAATACTATCAGGTGAGCAAAGAAGCCGCGGATAAAATCAATAAAGCAAAAGAAAACGGACACCGCGTGATCTGTGTCGGAACGACAAGCTGCAGAACCGTGGAGAGCGCAGCCGATGAAAACGGAAGACTCCGCGAATGCTGCGGTAATACACAGATTTTTATCTATCCCGGCTATCATTTTAAGGTTTTGGATGCTCTGATCACGAACTTTCATTTGC
>CAYSFO010000083.1:0-670 GCA_964430695.1 uncultured Muribaculaceae bacterium
AGAGAAACGTCACGGTCTTGTATATTTCATCCTCCAATTTAGAAAAGTCATCCTCTCCGGATGTGGAAAGGATGACTGCTTTTCCCATATTAACCTGTTCCAGATAATCTGCTAAAGCCCCAATGCGCATAGCTTCCGTTTTATTCCTATGCCAAAAGGTAAGAACGAAAAGAATGGCACCTGCCAGAAATCCTGCTGCTACAAACAAAACCATCTGCATATGATCCGGCTTGGAAAAATCCGATACGTGATAACCTAATACCGATAAAATATCATACTCTGCTGCTTTGCCGTACGTTTCGCTCGTATATTCCTTCA
This sequence comes from uncultured Muribaculaceae bacterium, assembly GCA_964430695.1. Lineage (GTDB taxonomy): Bacteria > Bacillota_I > Bacilli_A > RF39 > UBA660 > MGBC108787. The sequence goes on from CAYSFO010000083.1 coordinate 319, forward strand.
ACGAGGCAGCAATCACATCCCATGCTTCCGGTTCCCGTTCCAGCACTTCGTTACAAACGGCATTCACCATATCAAACTGCTGCCTGCCGTAATAATGAGAAACAAGCATAGCCGTAAGCGCCGAGACAATGAAACCGACAGATAGTACCAATCCAAAAGTAGTTAAAATCGTTTTTCGTCCGCTCATATCGTATCCTCCATACGGTATCCCACACTTCTGACCGTTTTTAAGCAAAGCGGCTGGTGTAATTTATCCCGCAGACGCTTCATCGTGACCGACAGAGTATTGTCATTCACATAACTGCCGTTCACATCCCATACCTGTTCTAAAATTCTTTCCCTTGTACAAGTC
>CAYSFO010000083.1:680-2869 GCA_964430695.1 uncultured Muribaculaceae bacterium
GGAATGAGATATATAAGATTGGAAGTATTGGACTCAAATACAAAAGCAATTGATAGTCCGCCGCGCTTAAATCGATTTCTTCTAAGTGGCAGGTAACGCTCCTGCGGTTTCTATCAATCATAATCCCGTTACAGGAAAGGTATTGCTCAGACACATTTCCTGTTCTGCGCAACAAGGCTGAAATCCTGGAATACAATACCTCCAGTTCAAAAGGTTTCACTACATAATCATCAGCACCGTTTTGAAAGCCCGAAACAATATCACGGGAATCACCCCGAACCGTAAGAAAAATCACCCGCAGTTCTTTCCAGTTACTGCGAATAAAACGGCACAAACTTTCTCCGTGGCCATCGGGCATATTCCAGTCCAAAAGAACGATTGCCGGTACATGAATTTCCAGAGCCTGTTTGGCTTTTGCAATGGTTTCACATATCGTCACCTTGAAATTTTTCTGTTCCAGATATTCTTTTACGATTCCGGCAATACCTGCATCATCTTCGACATAGTACAATTCTATCATCTTTATTTCTCACGCTTCTTTTTACATATATTGTACCAGAAAAAAGTGACAATTCAGTGACTGTCGCGCCACTTTCCCGTCATCTTTTCATACGGAATCTCCACCTCGTTTGCTCCTCCGATATAAGAATCCCGCCATGCATGATACGCTTCCGCATCCATCCATTCCTGATTCTCCCCGACCTCTACCAGATACACCACGCCATCTCCGTCAGCATCGATATCATCAGGAAAAGCATTCCCTTCATAATCTGTTTCCCGATACGCCTTATTCCATGCGTCCACTAACGCCCTCTGCACATAAGTATCCGTACTCTTATCATACTGATATAAAAAATATGGCCAAAAATCAACATTTTCCGGCATTACACTTGCCAATCCCTGATTGTGAGACAACCCTACTTCAACAACGCCATTATCATAAAAAATCTGCAGCGGGTACTGCCAAAGTTCCGTTCTGACTTTTCCGGCTGCACTGTCGTAACCATATACGATCACCGACTGTCCTGCCGTGTAGGTAGTATCCCATATAATAATCAATTCTTCTTGACCGTCATAGTCAATGTCGTATATGGCATAGCAATTATCGGATAAATCCAAAATCCCATCATAACTTAAATCTGTCCCGTCAGGAAGCGTATAGGTTGTATAAAGTTTATCCAGCACGGAATAGTATGCTTCTTTTACCGTATCTGCATCTTCCGTTCCTGCTACAGCAGGTGATCCCTTAAGATACTCCAGCATTGCAGGCTTCTCATAAGCATTATCCCCGCAGTACTTCTCTCTGCCTTCTACAATCCCCAATTCATCCGCTATTTGCTGATATGATGCTTCATCAATTTCCCGGTCCAGATGATAATATCTGGTAACACCCTCTCCCGTCCAGTTTCCCTCTTCATCATTGACGGCATTATAGCTATAACTTAATGTAGATACGTCATCATCCGTAAGCGTCTTATCCCCGCTTATCTGATAGTAAGTCTCTCCATATCCGCCTTCGTCACCGCCGCCGTTCCATCTTGCAAATGCAGACACAATGCCGCTTCGTTCATAGTAATCAAGTTCCACCGCAGCCATGGAATCTATCAGGCAAAAAGACTTACCATCTTTTACCGTATAAACGGAATACGTCAAATAATAATGGTCGATGACGACCAGTTCCGGCATATCGTCTTCATCCAGATAGATCAGGGAAAAGGAAAGCGAATCTCCTTCTTGTTCTTCCACTATCTGTGCATAGAGTTTACGATAGTCATCCGTCAGCGCATTCATGTCTTGTTTTCCCGTTTTTTCTGTACCGGAAGGCGGGACTGCCGCTGCATTCTCTTTTGCATCAAAAGACGAGTCCGTCTCTGCCCTTGCATCAGTCTCCTCCTCCACAAGCGTCCATCCATCTGTATAGGCATAATCATCTGCTGCCTCATTTTTCGTACCGCAGGCAGACAACATCATGATCATTGTACCCAATATTCCTATCAACAGTTTTCTTTTCATCTGCAATCTATCCTTTCATCAGTGCATCGGATACTCGGGATATGGCCCGAACACCATGCCGACTTCTTTAAGCTCCACATCATAGACCACCTCAAACCAGACGCCTGCTTCCGTCTGAACAGTCCACATATCCTCATAACGTTTCTCGATACTTTTTACTTTACAATCCTTTACCA
>CAYSFO010000084.1:0-2789 GCA_964430695.1 uncultured Muribaculaceae bacterium
ATTACCACTGCCGACACATTAACCACCTCATAGTGATTTGCGTTAGCAAGCGCTACGCAATGATTTAAAAGTTGCAAACTGTTCGCCCCCTTGTATTTAGGATCCGTATCCGGAAATTGATGACCTATATCTTTGTTGTTTGAAGCGGATAGCACTGCATCGCAAATTGCGTGAGACAAAACGTCGGCGTCAGAATGCCCCATTAGTTTTTGATTAAAAGGAATTGCGACTCCACCCAAAATTACGCTTCGTCCTTCCCCAAATGCGTGGACGTCAAATCCTGCGCCCACTTTATATTCGGGACAGTCGCCACAAAATGTAATTTTGCGATTGGTAACTTCGCCGTCGATAAAATCCAGTTTGCCGTACTTTTCGTAAAACACCGTGCTTTCATCCGTATAATCGCTCTGTTTTGCTGCCGCTATAGCTTGCATTAACATCGAGTAGCTAAAGCACTGCGGAGTTTGCACGCCTAACAAAGCGTTACGGTCAACTTGCGTTATTTTGTCGCCGCAGCGTTGCCAAACAGTGTCTGTCAAAGACAGGTATGGGACTGCGCTATCGGCAGCAGCCGCATGATTTATCAGTTGTTTAATTAAATTGCGACTTACAAAAGGACGCGCGCCGTCATGAATGGCGACAACGTCACAGTCTGTTGATACGGCCGAAAGCCCGTTACACACAGACTTAAACCTTGTTTTTCCGCCGTTTACGCATACGACTCCGTTCATTTCGGCACAATTGCCTACAACGATAATTTCATCGACCAGTCCCGCAAAAGCGTCTATGGAATGTTGCAATACAGTTTTGTCGAAAATAACTTCTTCAAGTTTGTTCTTGTCGCCATAACGCTGAGAAGCGCCTGCGGCAACAATTATTGCGCTTAACTTCAATTTTGTCATAATTCGGTCACTATCTCGTACATTTCCGCCGCTTCGTCCTTTTTAACAGTTTCCTTAAGCATTTTTACTCGGAAGGTTAAATTGGCGGACGCAAAGTGAACGCATACAAGGTCGCCAACCTTAAGCTGACAACCGGGCTTTGCTTGTCGACCGTTTACGTCGACTTTACCGCCGTCGCACGCTTCTTGCGCTACGGTACGGCGTTTTAATATGCGTGATACCTTTAAAAATTTATCAAGTCTCATAATTATTTCATTAAAAAGTAAATTACTTACTTGTGAAGACGTAGAGGGGTTGCAGCTACAAGGCAGGCGAGTACGAGCGAGGGGAGCGTACTTAGGCGTACGTGACCCGAGCGCGCACGGAGCATAACGCAGCAGATGCGCCGCTATACGTTTTCACAATTCTTTTCTGTTGGAAAACGCGCGCGATAACGTTACCTCGTCGGCGTATTGCAATTCGCTGCCGATAGATATACCTTGGGCAAGGCGCGTTACCTTAATGCCGTATTGCTTGACAAAACGCGCCACGTACGTAGCGGTTGCTTCGCCCTCGGTTGACGTGTCGGTAGCAAGTATTACCTCCTTAACGTCGCCCGTAAGCCGTTTAAACAACTCCGCCATCCTAAGGTCGTCGCGACCGATTCCTTTAAGCGGGTTGAGTACGCCGCCCAACACGTGGTACACCCCTTTATATTCGCCTAAGCGTTCGATTGCCAACACGTCCTTGGCTTCTTGCACTACGCATATAACCAAATTATCCCGAGTATTGCAAATATGGCAAGGGTCGGTATCGGTGTAATTACCGCAAACGGAACATACGGCAACGTTTTCCTTAGCGTCGACGATAGCTTCGGCAAAAGTCTTGGCTTCTTGCTCGGTCATAGATAGCACCGTTAAAGCATAACGTTGCGCAGTTTTACTTCCAACACCCGGAAGTTTGGTAAACTGCCTAATTAACTTTTCGATAGGCTCGATATAGTTAGGCATCTTACAGTAATCCCTTCATTGCGGCAAAAGGCGCCATAATGCGGTCTTCTTCCGCTTGAGCCTTAGCGTAAGCGTCGTTGATACCCGCCATAATAAGGTCTTCCAACATCTCGACGTCATCGGGGTCGCATGCTTCGGGCTTGATGGAAATACCGAGGATAGATTTTTTACCGTTAACGGTCACTTTGACTAAATCTCCGCTAGCCGACCCCGTAACCTCCAATTCTTCCAATTGTTGTTGCGCTTCGGCAAGTTTTTGTTGCATTTGTTGCGCTTGCTTCATTAAATTTTGCATTCCGCCACCGCCGAAACCACTGCCGCCGGCGCCGTTGTAACCGTATTTGTTACCCATAATAACTCTCCTTGTATATTACTGTTTTTTTGTTTCAAATTTTACTTCGTCGGCTAAGCCTTTAAGCTGTTTGTCCAACTCGGTTTCGCTTACCGTATTAGCTTTAGCAAAAACAACGTTATTGTCGCAAAACTTAGCAATTTCTTTCGTTAATATTTGCTTGTACTGTATGTCTATTAGCATATATGCGCCGTTAGAACACAGGACTACAAAGTTGCCCTTGTCGTCAAAACTTACGGATACGTCCTTCAACACGCCCACAAGCAACGGCTCGTTCATACTGTCTAACGACAGCTTTACGCCCCGCCAAATAGACTTGGGGTTACGTTTGTCCACTACGTACACGCTTTGGTTTTCCGCCGAAATATTTTGCGGAAGCTGCTCTAGGCGGGTTAAACGTTTTTCGATACCGTCGACGTCTACTTCGCCGCTACTGCAAGCTATCTTCAATGCCGTAGCCTCGAAAAGCATCAACGGGGATAACGCATACCTTAAACCGTTATCCAAGTTTACCAACAAGTCGATTGCGTAAAGCAATTTTTTGAC
>CAYSFO010000085.1:0-2565 GCA_964430695.1 uncultured Muribaculaceae bacterium
CTGATAAACACAATGGAATGAGGTGAAAACGAATGCTTCTTCACATGAGCATAACAGGCGCAGTTTTGATCATTTTTATTATCTTTCTCCGCCTTCTTGCCATAAACAGATTACCGAAAAAAATATTTATGCTGCTATGGGATATCGCACTTTTACGATTGCTACTCCCCCTGAATCTGCCGCTTCCTTACGGCATTTCCACCCCTGCAGCCAAAATAGCGGACATAAGTCTACGCACACTCACGAAAGAAGAAACCAATTTTCCGGAGATAACTGTCGGTACTGCTGCCATAAGCACAGAAACCGGATTTTCCCAAGCTGCGGTCATAATAAACCATCTGCCGCTTATTGTTTATCTGTTAGGGACCATCACGTTTCTGATAATCTTCACGATGCTTTATGTATTAGAGCGCCGAAAAATACAAGATGCTCTGCCGCTTGCAAAAGAAACAGAAGAAGACTTAAAAAGACTTGTTTCTCTTCCGAAACGGGTCAGGATTCTTGCATCAGACAGACTCTCCACACCCCTGACCTGCGGCATCCTGTCGCCTAAGATCATATTGTCCGATATTTTCGGAACAATGGACAGTTCAAGGTTAAAATATGTGCTCACACATGAGCTGATCCATATTAAACGGGCAGACAATTTCCGTAAGTTCATGATGCTTACTGCCGTGTGTATACACTGGTTTAATCCTGCAGTCTGGATAATGTTTCTTTTATACAACCGTGACATAGAACTTTCCTGCGATGAAAAAGTTATCCGGATTTTAGGAGAAAACAGCAAAAAAGACTATGCTATGGCACTTGTAACCCTGGCAGAACAGACGCACAGCCGTTCCCTGTTCTCTACCGGTTTCGGGAAAAATACTACAAAAGAAAGGATTGAAGCTATTATGAAATATAAAAAAGTATCCGTTTTAAGCATTATCATCGCAGTATTATCTATCGGAGGTGCGATTACCGTATTTGCCAAAAATGAGACATCCGCTACAAAAGATATCGAAATATCAGCCTCTTATCAATATGATACCAAAACAAATGAGCAGAAACGTCCAATGGAAGAATTTTACGCTTCTTTCATCCATTCTGACAATTACCCTGAATATGAAAAGTTAGGATTATCCTATGACGTTTCCACGAATCATCTTATGTACGACGGATGTATCGTTGCCTATTTCCATGATAACTTTTCGCCTTCGTCCTGCACTCACATTACCGACAACACAGCGGGAGATATCGAGGCAATCGGAATTATGGTTTCCAGAGATGCCGATTATAACATCCTTGCTCTGGAAAAAGTTGCTGTGCCGGTCAGCACAGGAAACGATACGGCACAGGAAAACAGCAGCACTTATAATGATTCCGCCGTATCTGCAGATACATCTGCCGGTATCTCATACCAGTCAGAATCCGCAGACCCGCTCGCAGATAGCGCATATCAGACAGAAGAGTATGGAGATGCCAGTCTCACCTTGAACGAGGATACTTACTCTAAATATGGCATTTCCTATGACACAACCGACCATGTCTGGAAATACAACGATAAAGCCGTAGCCGGGATTTTTGGTTCACAGGAGATAATGGTTGATGAAACAGTCGCATTTGCCGACACCGTGTATCTTAAAATAACGGAAGATGATACTGTAATTGAGATTTCCAGAAATCAATTCATAGAATACCTGGCAACTTTAGATGGATTTACTTATATCCCGTAGAGCTATCTCATTTAAATTTTATATATGCAAACGGTACGTAGAATACCGTTATGAAAGATTCTACGTGCCGTAAAAGTTTTTATTTTTCCCACATGGCAATCTGCTGTTTCGCTCTTTCATAATCTTCTACCGATATTTCCAGTCCTTCACAGGCCTTCTGCAGATCAATGCCGAAATTTTTCATATTTAGCTCCACGCTTTTTACTAAAGTTCTAAAATGTCCTTGTTCTATCCCCTGTTCTAATCCCATTTCTTTTCCACGCTCTACTCCGATCTCAAAAATATTCATCTCCACAGCCTCCCATTCTTCCGACGCCTTTACCTCTTCTACGATTTTGTGAAGTCCCAGAATCCTTTCATCTTTTATGATGATATTTTCATTATTCAGGGTAGTATTCTTCATATATTGGAGCAGGCTGACTAACTCCGCCCTGCCGTTTTTACTTGTCATATTCAGGAAAATCTTACTTGTCCCATCTGACAACGGCAGATCCGGTACTTCTTCGCACCACTCACTGAACGTATACTTTGCCAGATCCCTTCCGAAAATATCTTCTTGTGTAATAAAAATGATTACTGTTGATGGCAAATGCTTATAGCGGGTTTCTTTTCCGGATTTTAGAATCGGCGTGTCGATCATCCCCTGATAAAATCTGGAGCGTTTACGCACATCATCTCCGCTTGCATCATTCTGCATTTCCATATCAAACTGTCTGCTGCGGACATCCTGTGCCCATGCATCCAATCGTATAGCCCGCTTTCCTGATTTATTCAAGACCACCTGCTCTACTTTAACTTCTTTAAGTTCTAAATCCGGTTCATCCAATATGATGCTGAGTACATCCTG
>CAYSFO010000086.1:0-2531 GCA_964430695.1 uncultured Muribaculaceae bacterium
TTGAAGTTGCCGCCTCTGCCTTGTAACGGAGTAAGCACTTCATAGCCCGCCTCTTTCAGTCTTGCTATGGCGTATTCTTCGATTGTGTTGCCTAAATCGAAAATGTGTTGCAATCCAACGTCGTGGGGTTTTACTTCTTGCCAATTCTTTATCAGCAAGTAAAGGTATCTTTCGCAAGGGTGTCCTAAACGAGACGCCGAAAGATTATTGACGGGATATACCCTGATTTTGTTCTTTGCCGTAGTTTCCAATGTTTCTTTGATTTGTGCTGCGTTCAACATTTCGTTTTCCTCCGTAGTATTATTCTTGCTTGCCGCCGCCTTGTTTCTTTTGACACTTCATACAAAGTATCTTGCCATATTTTGCTTGACTGTACGAAGCAACTGTTTGGGTTACCGCTTCGCCGCACTCGGCACAAGCCAGACCGCTTTCATCCGCTTTACCGCTATTGCCGCCATTGCCACCACTCTTGAACGTATAGCCTTTAATCCGCTTTACATCCATACCAGCCGCTTCAAGCGTGCTTACATCGAGATTCCGCAAGTTGGGTATTAGGCGTTTAATGCCGTTGTTAAGGCAATTCGTGTATGCTGCCATTTTGACGTCGCGTTCGTCAATCTCGTCGGGCTTTTTCTTGGGCTTATCTTTACCTTGCTTTGAAAAGAAATCTTCGCGCATTGACCGCGAACCCTCGCAGTCAATAAATTGCCCTTGAAACATAAACCGCGCTTTATATGTGTAGGTTTTGTACCCCTCGCCATCGGTTTCAACCAATGGGTTGCCTATAAGTTGAATTGAGATACCGAATAGCCTTGCAACTTTTGTTGCCCCACTTTCTTGCAAATACGGTTGTCCGCCGATTAAAACCCAGTCGTTTTCGGTTGTAATTTTCAGCGCAGCGGTCATAATCTTGTTGAGCGCTTCTATGTACTCATCGGCTTTCCGCGCAAGTATTAAAATGCTATCCCCGCTCGTTTCAAATAACGCGCCTTGTTGTTTTCCTGTTAAATCTGTGATATCTTCGCCCATCATCATGATTTCGTCGTTTGCCATTTTTTTTATCTACTCCTTGTTTTAGTTTTCGGCGTGGTTTAACCGCCACGCCATCGGTTGGTTTCAAGTTGTTAATTTCAAGTTCGCACTGTACCCGCGACCGTTTCTGCGTATACCCCGCGCAAGTTCCATATCGATGTATCTCTGGTAAATATCTATCGTTTTCTGTGGGATTTTCAAGCCGTACTCTTTGCACTTGTCGATTGCCCATACGGTCGCGTAATATTCTTCCTCACAACGACGCATTCTTCCGTTGTTGTTCTCGATATGCCCGACCTCATGTAAAAGCGTAAAGGTAGACGCAAAAGAGTTTATTTGTTTCCACTTGCAAACGCGGCGTTTTTTCGGGTGGGCGTGTGTCCTACTCCAATCGCCGTCATCGCACTTCGTGCCATCGCAAATATCAATGCGATACTTCTTGATTACTTCGTTTTGAATTTCGATGTAGTTCATATTTGCCCCCTACACGTCGCGCGCGAACGATTCACAAACACGCCAAAGATTGCCTTTGATATGCCCTACGCGGAATCCACTGGTAAATGCTTTGCCCGTGCAATCGTAATCCGAGTAGATTTTTGTCGCTTGCGTTTCCCAGAGTTTTTCTAGCAACTCTTGCTTGGTGCCATTGTGTTCAACCGTATACAACTCTTTCCAGCGTTCGCCATCTTCACTTTCTGCGACTACGACGCGCTCATCGTTTGTCCTGCTGTACACTTTAAGCAGTTTTCTGTATTTACGTTTGAATGTTGCAACGGCTTCGCTGTTCTTTCCGTTTTCTTGCAGTGCGCGAATCAGGAACAGATATTCGCACAAATTCTCTCTTTGTTGGCTTGTCATAGTTGAATACCTCCTTTTTGCGAAACAAAAAGGCACGCAACGAAGTCGAACGCGATCTGCTCGGTCCTTTTCGTTACGCGCCTATTAGCGGTTTTGTCTTGTTGTAATTTCAGTTCTGCTCTTGTCATTTTCTTGCTCCTTTGAGTTTATTAAATTTTTTATTTAGAGTTGGTCGGCGGCAAATTTCTTGAAGATTTCTTGTTTTTCTTCTCGAAACGCGGTTACGGTCGGGTCTTTTAGTTCGGGGCATTTTTCCTGCCACTTTCTACGGCAGCGAGTGATACTTGCCATTTGACGAAGTTTGCCGCTCTTTGCTAACGAAGCAAACGATTCATTCGTATCAACGCCCATTCTTTGTAGTACGTTGTTGATTAAAGTACAATCATCTCTGCGCGTACTCGGATTTTCCAGTAATTCTGCCTTTACCAAAAGATTTATCTTGCGTAGTTCTTGCGTTTTATCTGCCGCCATACCTAACACCCTTCCTTGTCTAGTGCGTCAAGAATTGCCATTCTTGCGACGTCGCTTGCCGATATGCCTTTCTTCTCGGCAAGTTTTTCGATTCTAGCCCTCATCTGTGTAGACATTCTCACGCCCAACTGTGTTTGCGTTTCGGTGTCGTTCATCGGGTCAGTAGTTCC
>CAYSFO010000087.1:0-2509 GCA_964430695.1 uncultured Muribaculaceae bacterium
TTATGACCAATCCCGGCGGTAAAGGCGCAAACCAAGCGGTCGCTATTGCAAAAAGCGGCGGTGACGTGGAAATCATCGGTTGTGTCGGCGACGAATTTGGCAAGGAACTTACCGATACTCTTACAGGATACAACGTAGGCGTAAAAAACTTAGTAAAGCGCAGCGGTATATCCAGCGGAGTAGCAATCGTTATACTATGCGGCGGCGATAACCGCATAATATTAGATAAAGGCTCCAACGGACTCGTTGACGATAACGTTGTAAAGCAAGGTCTTAAAGGCGTTTGCGCAGGAGATTACGTTGTCGCTCAATTGGAAATTCCCACAACGAGCGTTTTAAGCGCGATGCGGTACGGTCGCAGCAAAGGGGCAATAACCGTGCTTAATCCCGCGCCCGCGGCGGCGCTTCCAAACGATATTTGGAACAACGTCGATTATTTTATTCCCAATCAGAGCGAAACGGAATTTTACACGGGCATTTATCCCGAAAACATTGACGACGCATCCCGCGCCGCGCAAATATTACGCGATAAGGGCGTGCGTAACGTAGTAATCACAATGGGAAGTCTCGGCGCGGTGGCGTTTACCGATAACGAAACGATACAAACCTCGGCTTGCAAGGTCGAAGCGGTGGATACCACGGCGGCGGGCGATACCTTTGTGGGCGCGATGGTTACAATGCTCAGTCAAGGCGCTTCTTTGCGCGAAGCGATGGTTTACGCAAATAAGGCGGCGGCAATAACCGTTTCGCGTAACGGCGCTCAGCAGTCCATTCCGTACAGGAGAGAAGTGCAGTGAGACAAAAAACTACAATAAAAGACATCGCGGAAGTTGCGGGCTTTTCGGTGGCGACGGTTTCGTTGGTGTTAAATAACAAAGCAAAAAATATTCCCGATTGTACTCGTGAGCGTATAAAGTGCGTAGCCAGCGAACTTAACTATCTTCCCGATTACACTGCGAGATCGCTCGTTACGGGCAAGTCGCACACAATAGGCGTTATAGTGCCGGATATTTCCAACATATTCTTCGCCGAGACGGTACGTAATATTCAACTCGAATTGGATAAGTACGGTTACGACATTATTTTGTGTAACAGCGAAGAAAAAATGGAAAACGACATTAAGTACATAGGTTGGCTTGCAAGCAGGCGCGTAGACGGACTAATACTGACAATGTCGGCGGAATCGATGGACATTGACAACCGCGAGCGTATTCACAACACGTTAGACAACCTTAAGATACCTTACGTTTTTCTGGACAGATATTTTCAAAACGATTCGTACAGAGTAATCGTAGATAACGAGCAAAGCGGCCGCGACGTAGCTAACTATCTGTTGTCGCGCGGACACGTCAATATAGGCGTAATTACCGGTCCCGCTTGCTTAAACAGCAGCGCAAACAGATTAAAGGGCTTAACCGAAGCGTTAAGAGAGAATGGAATAGAAATTCCCAAAGAAAACATCGTCTACGGCAAATACGATATGGAAAGCGGAGTTATCGGCGCGGAAAAACTGATAGAGCAAGGCGTTTCAGCAATATTCGCATTTAACGACCTGCAAGCGTACGGCGTATTTGTCAGCGCAAAGAAACGCAATTTGGTTGTCCCCCGCGATTTAAGCGTGGTGGGGTTCGACGACAATATGTATTCGTCGATATTGGAAACAAAGCTTACCACCGTTCGCCAGCCTATAACCCAAATGGCGCTCGAGGTGTGCAGAATGATGGTTAGTATCATTCAAGACGGCGTAACGACTAAGGAAATTAAATTAAAAGCGGATTTAATAGCGCGCGACAGCGTAAGGAATATTGCAAATGACTAAAAGCATTCAAATTAAACGCATAAACGGCGAAGCGGTACAAGGCGCAATGCCCAAGAAAAAGAAAAGATGGACTCGAGACGATTATATCCTCGTTGCCATGGCTTCGCTCGGGCTTATTTTCCTTGCAATCTTCGCGTACGCGCCCATGTTCGGGCTTGTGCTTGCGTTTAAAGCAGACGGCGAATACATCAGTATTCTGCACGTTATCAACTACGGCTCTTGGGCGGGACTGGAACAGTTCGAAGCGTTCTTTACCGATCCGCAATTCGGCGACATAATGCTTAATACGCTGGGACTTAACATTTTGCAGCTGTTAATCAACTTCCCCGCGCCCATTATATTTGCAGTGCTTATGAGCGAGCTTATTTCGGACAGATTTAAGAAATTCGTTCAAACCGTAACGTTCTTCCCGCACTTTTTGTCTTGGGTTATATTCGGAGGAATTTTCCTGAGTCTACTCGATTACGACACAGGTATATTAAACGCAATTATCAAAGCGTTCGGCGGCGAACCCGTGGATATTCTGGGCGGAGAGCAGTATTTTTGGGGATTGATAATCATTACGTCCATATTAAAGGGACTCGGTTGGGGCTCGGTAATTTACGTTGCCGCCATTTCGGGTATTCGCAACAAGCTGTACGGAGCGGCGAAAATCGACGGCGCAAACCGTTGGCATAAGATACGGTATAT
>CAYSFO010000088.1:0-2494 GCA_964430695.1 uncultured Muribaculaceae bacterium
TCTAATCTATATTTTTCTGTCTCATTAATAATAAATTCTACTTTTGTAAGCCCTTGTTCATCAGAAGCTTTAACAAAAAACTCTGAACCATCTGTTGTTACTTCTAATTTTGGTTTTGTTACTCCATTTACTTCTTGTTCTTCTGTTTCCGTCTTATTATTTACATCTACTACAATTACTGTTAAGGTATGTAGTCCTTTTGGTATTTCTATTGTTTGTTCCGTTTGGTCTTGATTAATGTCTACTTTTGTTTCTTCGTCGTCATCCCATCTATATGTCATGTATTGAAGTTGATTCTTTCCGTTTGCTGTTATCTTTAAGTTATTTCCTTGTGGTTCAATATTAATATTAATATCTCCTTCTACTGTATATACTTTTGTATAATCAATTTCTTGCCCATTTATATCACTGGCATAGACTGTTAATGTATTGGTTCCTGTTGGTAATTCAATTTTAGTTTCTACTTCTTTTTTACCATTGCATGGTACTTCTGTTGCTCCTTCCTCATTCCAGCCATAGGTTATTCTATTTAATGCTTTATCGTGTGTTACTTTTAATACGATCTCTTTTTCTGTCGTTTGTTCAACATAGATAACTGGCTTTGTATTGGCTACTTCTTTGTTAGCTCCTTTGTACATAGAATAAGACCCTGAACTAACCATAAATATTCCAAATACTAATATGGCAATCGCAAAAAATTTTAGTATGGTATCAACTTCTAATGGTCCATTATTTCTTCTACTCTTTTTCGCTTTTCCTATATTATTATCTACACTTAATATTTGATTCAATATTTTCACCTCTTTGTCTTGTTGGGGACGTTTCCTTTGGGACATTCTTGTCCAATTGGGGACACATCTTTATCGAATTATGCCTCTTTTAATTGACTATTTGATTATACCACATACATTCTAGCTTGTAAATGATTTTAGAATTTAAGTTTCGGTTTTTTTCTAAAAAATGAAAAAAGTTATCCACAAAATCAAAAAATTTCTATAAAACTAAGGAAAAAACCTCGTCAGTTTGGTATAATTTAGTTGCAACTCAAAATTATTACTAAACAAAAAACGGAGGTTCTTTCTATGAATAATTTTACCACAAATACTTATCAAATGAAAAGAGAAATTGTTAAATTTTGTAACAAACTTTGTAAAAATTCTAATAAACCTACATCTAAGTTTGTAACTGATATGATTTATGGGATTTCAAAATCTAAAGATATTTTATTATCAAGTATTGCGGAAGCTCTTAACGAAAATACTAAAAAAGCTTACACTATTGATAGATTGAGTGATAACTTAGGATGTTATATAGATAAAGATATTGATAAAAATTATTGTGATTTAGTTATGGATTCTTTAGGAGAACATCCCATATTTTTAATAGATGATAGTGATATTATTAAACCACAAGGAGAAAAATTTGAAGATTTAGGAATTGTTAGAGATGGTTCTAGTAAAAACAAGAATTATGAAAAAGGATATCATCACACTGAAATAGTTGGATTAACTAAGGATATGAAACAACCCATCAGTATATTCTCTAAAATTCATTCTTCTGCTTCAAAAGATTTTGTATCTGCTAATACAGTAACTTTTGAAGGAATAGACAAAGTGGTAGAAATGCTAAATAAAAGAGAACAAAAAGGGATATTTGTAAATGATAGAGGCTATGATAGTAATGAAATTTTTAAACACTATTTTGAGAAGCAGCAGTATTTTGTAATCAGATTAAAAGAAAATAGAAAAGTTTATAAAGACCATAAATGGTATAAAATAAGTACAATAAGGGATTCACGAAAAGGAAAAATCAAAATGAAATTAATGTTTCAAGGAGAAGAAAAAGAATGTTATGCAAGTGTTCTAAAAGTACAGATAACTGGAAATAAGAAATGGATTAATTTAGTGCTAGTATATGGATTAGGAGAAACACCAATGATGTTAGCTAGTAATATTCCAATAAAAAGTAAAGAAGATGTAATAAAGATATCAAGATGTTATTTAAATAGATGGAGGATTGAAGAATACTTTAAATTTAAGAAACAAGAATATAATTTTGAAAATTTTAGAGTACGAACCTTGAAATCAATTAATAATTTAAATATGATGCTAACATATGCAATAGGACTAATTGCGTTATTAAGTGAAAAGATAAATAAGAGAGAATTTATAAATAGAATAATAAAAGAGTCGAAATCACTTAAAGATAAGGTATATTTATGGTTCTATCAAATGGCAAGAGGAATATACAATATATTAAAAATGGCAAAAACTGGAATACGAGAATGGGAACAAATACGAAAAACAAATAAATACGATGGGCAACTTTCTCTGCTCTAAAAGCAGAATTCCATAAAGTGTACAAGCCTTATTTAATAAGGTTTATTAAGTGATGTCTAAAATTATAAGACTGGTAAAATAGGATTATTAATATACATATTTTACCAGTCTATACAAAATATTAGGCCTATTTTTGTAAAAAACCGAAACTTAAA
>CAYSFO010000089.1:0-2471 GCA_964430695.1 uncultured Muribaculaceae bacterium
CATATCATATATTCTATTTACAAGATTATGACTTGTAATAAAAGAATTAGCTTTTTTCTGCATAACTAGATCTTAATGTCCTTGTTCGGAAATATAGCCTCAAACTCATCTATGCATTCTTTATCTGACTCATCAAAACTAACAGCACTATATAAATCAATATCTTCAAAAATTAAATCAGTAAGAGTAGATTTAATGTCTTCTATGGTATTAATTCCATGCATAGGTATTAACCAATCATTGATAGCCATATTTAAGCGATAGATAAAATCTTGTGTTTTACATAATAACATATCATCTTCATCAGGATAGTTTGATTCAAACTCCAAATAAAATAAATTCATTAAATTATCATCTTTAGAAATACTCTTTAGAATATCAATATTTGATAAAGGTTTGCTTTCAATAATTCCAACATTTAAAATGTCTTCTACATTATCCAAAAAATCTTGTTTTGTAATCATTATTTAAAATAACCTAATATCCATGACACAAATTGAGTAGTTACAAGAGCAGATACTCCTGCAATTATGGTAGTTCTTATTTTACGATCATAACTTGCTTTTTGATTATCATCGCTACTAGCCATTTTAAGAGCATAATCTTTGGCAACAAAAAAAGCTGTGCCTCCAATAACGAACAGCCTTAAATAACCCATTGCATCATTAATTAAATTTAAAACATTTTGTAAAATAGATTCCACTAATGGATTCCCCCAAATAGTGAAAGCATGGTATAATTGTTATAGTCGAGTTTTTTGGTAGTGCCTAATTCTCGGCTTTTTTCTTTTTTGATATAATCTATTATCATTCCTCCTTATTTTGATTATAATCAAATGACAATTTTAATTGAATTCCATTTTCTAATCTTTTTTTGATGACATTACAATATTTATCAGTTATTTCAATACCAATCCATTTGCGATTAAGTATTTCACAAGATAAAAGAGTAGAGCCACTACCACTTGTGAAATCCAAAACTAATTCTTTATCACGAGTATAGGTTAAAATAATATACTCCATTAAATTACATGGTTTTTGAGTTGGATGGAACAAATTAGATTCACGAGCAAACTGAATTACATTTCTAGGATAGTCTCCATATTCTTGGGTATGTAATTCTTTTTTGTTATCTTTCTTTTCTTTCAAATAATCTACTGATGATCGCATAACTTTAATATTCATAGGAATAAGTCCCTGTGGATAATAACACATAGGATTATTAGCACTCGAAACAGCTCCTGATTTAGAAAATACCATCACATCTTCATAACAACGAAGTGGCTGATATTTTGCATTTTGAAATCCTGTTACTTGAGTCTTGATCCATTTCCAATCATAGCGATACAATTTTTCATTGCTTTTTCTTAAAGCAGAAGAAAATGGTTCATTACCAAATAAAACAATCGCACCATTAGGTTTAATTAGTTTTAGTAATTTATCCCACATCGCATCAAAAGGAATTAATTGATCCCATGAATAACCTGTTACTGCATAAGGGGGATCAGTAATTATTGCATCAAAAACATAACCTTGCTCGATAAGATAATCCATTACTTCCAAACAATCACCTTTATATAATTTACCTAGTGAAGTCGAATAGAATGGTTCACAAGTCACTTTTTTACCTCCTTTCGTTTAGATTTAGTTTTTTGATAACGAGATCCCTATAAACTCGTAAGCATAAAAAAAGATGAACTTAATCATCTTTAGAACAATATTTTTCTAATTCTACCCACAGCTTAACCAAACAACTTTTTTTGATTTTCTGTAAGTAAGTTTTAGATATACCAATAATCTCGGCAATGCTTTCTTCAGCCTTGTGAGTAAAGAAAGTATTAGTCATATAAACAACTTCATCATTTGTAAGTTTATAACTTACTTTAATAAGCGAATTATAAATATCTGTTGTAAGTAACTGCTTATCAACATATCTTGAAACAGCATTCTCAACTTGACTAGCTGTAGATCTTTGTGTGAATCCCTCATGGACTTCATAAGTAGGACTGATACTAACAGTTTCTTCCACAGGGAAATCATATAAATATCTTGCAGATTTAAATGTAGCAAATAATTTTAACAGCTCATCTTTAATATAAATCGTATCATACTGATTACAAATATACTCATCTAATAATTGATTAACTTTACTATTTGCATCAGCATTCTCTTTTATCATATCACTAACATTTAATAGCTGATTTAATGTCACTATACCATCCATTACGAAGTCCTCCTTTCAACAAAAAAGAGATTTTAAGAGCAGAAAAAACTACTATAAAATCTCTAGAATTATTATATTGTTTTGAAAATTAAAATTTATATTAGCATCATAAACAGATGCTCTAACACTTTGATAAACCATAACCAAACACATCCCCATGAAATTGCTATTTATTTTAATGACTAAAGGGAATTTTGTCAATAGTTTTGGTAAAATCTGCCATAAAATCAAAACAAAATGAGTCATCT
>CAYSFO010000090.1:0-2457 GCA_964430695.1 uncultured Muribaculaceae bacterium
TTCCATTTTGTTTCAGATGTGCCCTGTCCTAATTCTGTTCTTATACAATCTACTTTTCTTTTTGACACTCTAAACTTTGCATTTTCTAATACCCCACCATTTACAACTGGAACTTTAATAGTTAATACAAGTGGATTAATATATGTTATTCGTATTAACTTTTCTGCCTCTTCTTCTGAATTAAAATCCCAATCCATAGAAATCTTTAATAATCCCACTGCTATTGGATTATCTATTAAAGAACCATCTATTGCAGATGAATAACTATCTTTATCTGTATCTTCAATATCTGCACTATATGTAGATGGTGTTGGTAATACTTCATTTCCCTTTTTCCATATCATAATTGTTATATCCTTTCCATAGAAATAAGGCATCTTAGTAGATGCCTTATTTTTATATTATTGTGTTTATTTACTTTTCGTATTTATAAATTGAATTTTACTGTATAAATATGTAATCTATTTTAATAATTCTTGTTTTTTTCTTTCAAATTCAGATTGTGTTATTATTCCTTCATCTAATAACTGTTTGAATTTTAGTATTTCATCTGCATTAGATGATTGATAACTATTTATTATAGTATTTGTTTCACTATAAGCCTTATTCTGCATTTCTTGACACTTGTAAATAGCATTTCTTAAGTCATCAACAATTTTAGATTTATAGATGTTAAGTACAAATGTTTCTGTTATACCTTGTATTCTAAATTGTCCCATTTTAGTTAATCCATTTATATTTTCATCTATAGAAGTTATATCTTGTATTAGTATTTGTTTGATTTTGCTATTTCCTAATATAGAACTACAAAATATTACTCTTTTATTTGTAACTACTACTACTCCGTTTAATCCGTTTGTTAATGAAAACATACCTTTAGTATTCTTCATAAGTGTTTTATTAGTATCTACAATTAATACATTTGTATTTAAGGCATATATAACTTCTTCATTATTTTCTATTAGTTTTTGTGCCTTTTTAGTCGAACCTTTGGCTAATATATTTGTAGTTCCACTTCTTTTTATCGCTTCATCTACTGTCATAATTATCACCTCCTAAATAATTATAACATTTCTTTTTGTCAAAAGCTGTCGAAATTTGCGAATATATGCATTTTTTATATTGCTATCGTTGCTGTTCCATTTTGTCTTCTTGCTTGTTGTAATAACCTCTCTATTTCTAGTGCTACTTTTGTGCTTCCAAATTGAATTATTAGTTGTCTAATTTCTCCATTAACACTGTTGCTATTATTTAATTCACGATTTGATAAAACATCTTCAAATGTTTCTCTCATAATATTTTGTGGTGTCGTAATTTCTGGATTTGTACTTGCTCCAGCATATTCTCCAAATATAGCCATTGTTTCTGAATAAGCAACATTACCTTTTGCTAAACGTGGTAATGATATTTCATTTAATGTTCTCAAGTTTAATCCAAATGTTTTTCCACCCCATATTGGTACCCAATCTGGGATATTTACTTTTATACTATTTAACGCTTCTATTACTCTATTTATTCCTTTTACTATTCCATTTGCAAAACTCTCAATTCCGCTTAATATTGAATTTATTATATTTTTTATTGTATTCCAGATTCCATTAAATATATTTGTTACAACTGTTTTAAGTCCATTCCATATATTATTCCATACTGTTTTTATTGTATTAAGTACATTTGAAATAGTGTCTTTTATTCCATTTACTATGTTTGATATCGTTTCCTTTATTCCATTAAATATTGAACTTGCCGTTTCTTTTATTCCATTCCAAATGTTAGAAAAGAAATCGCAAATTCCGTTCCATATATTTGTTACAGTATCACATATTCCTTGCCATAAATTGCTAAAGAATTCTCCTATTGCGGTAAATATTTCCTCCGCTTTTTGTTTTATCCATTCCCAACCTGAGTTTAACGCTGCTGAAATCTCATCCCAGTACACTATAATAGAAACAATTATTGCTATTAGTGCTGCTATTGCTAATATTACTAACGTTATTGGAGATGTTAATATATTTACTGCTATACCAAATGCTGTTGTTGCAACAGTTGCTATTGCACTAACAGTATTCCACAAAGCAATTGCACCTACAACTAATCCTATTGCTGTTGCAATACTACCAATAACTATTGCCCATCCATCTAGTTTCTCACTATTTTCACCTGTAAAGAATCCGATGAATTCTTCTATCTTCTCAGATACCCATAAAGCAGCATCTGATAAAGATTTTATAGCATCTGTTACTATTTTAATAGCACCAACTCCTATATCTAACAGCCATTGAAATACAGTACTACTTACAATATTGTTTATTACTGTTAAAAGATTATTAAATGCACCTGCTATATTTTGTACTATTGCATCTCCATTTCCATTATTATCCCAAGCATTTTTAAATGCATCCGCTATATTTCCTATTATACTTAATATATTTTCTAAAATTGAATATACTGTTCCAT
>CAYSFO010000091.1:0-2416 GCA_964430695.1 uncultured Muribaculaceae bacterium
CTATCGATGAATCATTTCTCATCCGTAGTTGATAAGGCTTATATCGTGAGGTATAAGTGAATTTAGGGTGGTAACACGAAGCAGAAGCTCTCGTCCCTGAAAAAGAAATTTTTCAGAGAGGAGGGCTTTTTTATTATATTTTTGAAAAACGCAAGCCATAGAGCCTGCACTTTTACCACAATAAAAAGAAATGAGGAATGAAATATGAGAAATATTTTAATAGGCGGAGCATGGCCGTATGCTAACGGTTCATTGCACATAGGACATATAGCGGGACTTTTGCCCGGAGACGTACTGGCAAGATACCACAGAGCAATCGGAGATAACGTATGTTTTGTTTCAGGAAGCGACTGTCACGGGACTCCTGTAGCTGTCCGTGCGAAGCAGGAAAACAGGACACCGCAGGAAATCAGCGATTTTTATCATCAAGAGTTTGTAGAATGCTTTCAAAAACTGGGTTTTAGCTATGATGTTTATACAAAAACTTCATCTAAAGAGCATAAATCCTTTGTAAGAGAATTTCATAAGAAACTATATGAAGGCCGGTATGTCTATGAAAAAGATGCGCCGCAGGCATATTGCGAAACATGCAATACCTTTCCGGCAGACCGGTTTGTGCTTGGAAAGTGCCCGAAATGCGGAAAAGATACAAGAGGAGACCAGTGCGATGCATGCGGTGCGGTGTTAGATGCGGAAAATCTTGTGGAACCGGTCTGTGCCGTGTGCCATAATCCCGTAAGTTTTAAGAACTCCAAGCATTTATATATAGCAATCAGCGCTTTGGAGAAGGAACTGAAAGAATTGGTGACAGCACATCCTGAGTGGAGAAAAAATGCAATTGCCTTTACCGACAGGTATATCAGCGAGGGATTGAGGGACCGCGCGCTGACAAGGGATTTGGAATGGGGAATCAAAGTTCCCAGAGAAGGTTATGAGGAGAAAACTATCTATATATGGGCGGAAAATGTATTAGGGTATTTGTCCGCGAGCAAGACGGCAGCAGAGAAAAACGGCATAGATTTCGAGAAACTTTGGGGGAGCGATGCCAGACATTATTATGTGCACGGCAAAGATAATATCCCCTTTCATACAATTATACTGCCTGCGCTTTTGCTCGGACATGGCGGGAACTGGCATTTACCGGACAGAATCGTATCGAGCGAATATTTAACACTGGAAGGAAGAAAAATATCTACAAGCCAAAATTATGCAATCTGGGTTAAGGATATACTGGAAAACTATGAGGCAGATTCCATTCGCTACTTTTTTCTGGCAAACGGACCGGAGAAAAAAGACGCCGACTTTTCATGGAGAGAATATATCCACAGCCACAACGGGGAATTATTGGGTGCATATGGAAATTATGTAAACCGTTCTCTTGCCTTCATTGAAAAATACTGGAACGGAATCGTGCCGAAGGGAGTCGATGACCCGATCATAAACAGACAGATAGAAGACCTGTTTGCAAGCGTCGGCCAAAAGACAGAAGCCGCTTCATTCAAAGAAGCAATCGCCGAAATCTTCGACTTTATCAGAACTGCCAATAAACTTTTCGACAGCGAGCAGCCCTGGAACACCAGAACAACAGACGAGACTGCTTGCCAAAACACACTTTACCAATGCGTACAAATCATCGCGAATCTGGCCGTATTATTATATCCGTTCTTACCGTTTTCTTCGGAAAAAGTATGTAAGTGGCTTGGAATAAATAGTCGTTGGGAAAAACAGTCCGTACCTTCCGGATATGTCCTTCCCAAAGTAGAGATTCTATTTAAAAGAATTGACAAAAAAGTTATAGAAATTGAATCCGAAAAGCTGAAAGGAATTTTAGCATAGAACGCGGCAAACGTATGATAGATATAGCGGCGGAACAAGGTCTGCAGGTAAGGGGGCATGTGTTTGTCCGCAGACGTGGTACTGCGAACGGGAATTTTCTAATCGGCCGGGACAGTGTCAGGCTGTTTCCGGGGCGGCATTTAGGCGTATCCGTACGCCATAATGCCTAAACCGCACATCCATGTGCGGTTTCCCCTGCGTATTGATACGTCCGATAAGAAAATATCACCGTTCTTCGTTACACGTCTGTGGACAAACACATGCCCCCTTACCTGCCCCCCTGGTTCCGCCACTATATCTATCATACGTTTGCCGTGTTCTCTACTAAAATTCCCCCAATTGAAATTTCCCCCAATTTCAGCTATAGTATATAATTATATATATATTTTTACCTAATATATCCATTTTCGCCGATTGCGAGACTCCGAGACAGCGGACGGGCCTGCGGGCAGATGAAAAAGATTTCTGCTGCGAGGTCCTCTAAAAAACGCCGGTGCTTAGCGAGGTTTTTCACGAGCTTAGCATCCGTTGCGTTTTTTAACGGAGCGAAAGCGCGCCTCGCAGCAGAAACTTTTTCATC
>CAYSFO010000092.1:0-2383 GCA_964430695.1 uncultured Muribaculaceae bacterium
ATCCAGGATTAGAAATAATAAATTGTTGATAATAGTCAAAAAAGCCTTATTTAAGGCTTTTTTCTATTTATTATTTTATCAAAAATACTTTTTAACTTACTTATTAATTTTGTAAAAATATTTTCTTGATTGTATTCAATCAGTTGAGTTTGCTCGCATTCTTGCTCTATTATTTCATCTGTTTTTGCAGGAGACTTTTTAAATAAATTGTCATAGCTATATTTTTGTTCTTCCTTTTGGGTATTATCAGTGTAAACCTTTTTAAGTCTCTCTTTTTCTTCTGAATCATCACACCAATACTGTAGATTTATAGCTGAAATTAAAGATAATGCTTCGTTTGAAAAATTTACATTTTCTTGGTTAATATCATATTGGGGAGTATAATTCATATCTCTTTGTTCTTTTAACTTAATATACAATTCTTCTGGTATTTTATTCTTATATTCATCTCCCAAAGTATTTATAAATTCATATACTTCTGAATATGCTCTTCGAACATTAGTTATATTTATCATTTAGTTTCCTTTTACCTTTCGCCAGTATCTTGTTCAATATGTATAGTTTGTTGTTCTATTGATTTTTCTTTTGTTGTATCTGCCATTGCTGCCATATCCTTTGAAGTTACTGTTTCTTCTGAAGCCTTGATTACGTTTCTTAATAGTGGTGGTGGAACATTATATTTTCCGCTTTCTTTATCTTCAAAAAATTGTTCACTTTTTTGATCGTGCATTTCTGCGACTAAATCAAAAGGACTAATCTCATCTATTTCTAATTTATCAAGGTTATTTTCTTGTTCTAAAACTCTGTCATTTTCTGAAATCTCTATTATTTCATCAAGTGTCATTCGATATTCTATGTATCTTTTAAGAGGAGATTTTCCTTGTTGTAATTCTTCAAAATCTCTTTTCTCCAACCCTAACTTTAGAGCGATTTCTTCATCTGTTTTACTATTATTTCTTAAATTTTCGATATCTTGTACTTTTTTTGCATCACGACTTTTAAAATCGCTATATGCTATCTGATTGACACCACTTAATTGTTGTAAAATCTCATCTTCGCTTTTGCCTTGTTGTTCCATTTGCTCTATTTGTGCTAAGATACTATTTTCTTGACTTCCAATATGCTCGTTATAAAAGTCTTTTAAGTCCAAATTACCCATTTGTTGCATTTTAAATATGGTGAGATTCTTAATAATTTGACTTTTGCTTATTCTTCTGTCACGGCCCAACTCACCAAGATGTTTAGGGTACTGCTTACTTTTATACATTTCATTCATTTCTTGTTTTAAGGCAATCTCTTCTGGAGTTGTTAATTCGGAAGTTTTTGCCATACCTATTTTATATAAATAATCATAGGTCCTACTAAACATTGATTTGTTTCTATCTAAGTCATTATCAAGAATTTTTATATTCTCTCGATTTAAAATTTTGCCATACATTAAAGAATTTTGTATTTCGTACGTTAAACATAAGATTGGATTTTTTTCTTTCAACAAATCTCGTTCCTCTTGTAATCCTTTATCTCTGGTTGTTTCCCATTCTTCTTTGGTTAATTTTTTACCAATATATTCTTCATATTTGGCTTTGTAATTATCAGCAAACATTTTATATTCATCTGAAACACTTTGAAATCTATCTTTATCATTTAAACCTTGTTTTCCAGTATATCTAGCAACCATTCTTTGAATTTGTATTACATTTACTTGTCCTAAATTTTCTAATATTTTATGCAAGGCATCATTTTCATCTAGTCCTTCTATATCAACAACTTTTCCAACTTCTAAAAGTTGTTCTTGCATTTTATTAATATCTTCTTTAGTAAAACCAACTTCCTTTGCAACCTGCATTTGGTCTTCTATTGAAATAATTGATTTATTTTCATTGTATGGATTTTTAGTATTCATCATATCTCTGGTATCAGATTGCATAATTGAGATGGTATCTGCAATCATTCCTGCATAAACACAAGGGTTTTTTAAGGCTTTTTCTAATAAATCTAGTTCTTCATTATATTTTCCAGTTTCTTGTTGTTCTTTTTTTAAATTTTCTAATTTTTTATCCATTTCAAAGGTATAATAACCTTCTTGATGAAAACTTACACCAGACTTTATAAAATCGCTTAGTCCTAATACATTTTTGATGATATCCTCTGAAAATATGCCGGCTTGTACGTAAGTTTGTAATTGTTCTAAGGATTCCTTAGTTTCCTGTTTAAAAGTATCTTTTCCAGTTTTAGGGTGTTTTGAATTTAAGACTTTATTAAAAAGTTTTTCAAAGAGTTTTGCTCCATATTTTGCATGATAAAAAGGCTTTCCAGTCTTTTCTGTGAACATCATTTCACCATCGTGTCCGAATGGTGTATGTCCTAAATCGTGGCATAAACC
>CAYSFO010000093.1:0-2296 GCA_964430695.1 uncultured Muribaculaceae bacterium
TTTGTTTCCTTAATGGATCAGGGTGAATATATTTATATGATCATTGATTCCATTTTGCAAAATCTCCTGCTTGGCGCTTTATTTGCAATCATTATCCTGTTTTTGTTCCTAAAGGATATCAAACCGACGTTTATTACGTTATGCAGTATACCGATCAGCGTTATTTTTGCGGTGGTATTGATGTATTTTACCGGAATTTCGTTAAATATTATTTCCATGTCCGGTCTGGCTATTTCGGTCGGCATGTTAGTAGATAATTCAGTCGTTGTCATTGAAAATATTTACCGATTAAAGAGCAAAGGTGTATCCATAATAAAAGCCTCTGTATCGGGAGCTGCACAGGTGGCGGGCGCAATTACTGCATCCACGCTGACGACGATCTGCGTTTTTCTGCCGATTGTTTTCGTGGAAGGTATTACAAGACAGTTATTTACGGATTTGGCGCTGACGATAGGCTACACGCTTGTGGCAAGTCTTATCATAGCCCTTACGCTCGTACCGGCTATGGCATCGGGAATCTTAAAGAATACAAAGGAAAAAGAGCATAAGCTGTTTGACAGATTTTTGGCAGGTTACAAAAAGTTATTGACATTTTCCTTAAAATACAAACCTGTCGTGCTTCTTTTGGCAGTTGCTCTATTGGTGTTCAGCGTATATGGTACGGTAAGAAGAGGATTTTCTTTTATGCCGGAAATGAGTATGCCGCAGCTTAGCATTACGATAGAAATGCCGGAAGAGGCAAGTTTTGAAGAAATGACAGAAATGTCAGATACTGTCATCGAAAGAATCAGTTCCGTGGAGGAAGTAGAAACAATTGGCGCTATGGCAGGAAGCGGCAGCATTATGGGCATGATGGGAGGTTCCGGCGGAGGAAACAGCGTGACAATGTATGTGATGCTTTCCGAAGATGCAAAGCGCTCCACAAAAGAAGTCGAAGACGACATTCGGAATCTGTGTGAAGACTTGGCATGTGAGATAGAAATATCCAGTTCGGCGATGTCCGGCGCATCTGCCATGCTCGGCGGAGAGGGCATCAGTATCTATGTATATGGTGATGATCTGGATGAACTTGCACAGGCCGCAAAAGATGTGGCAGATATTGTAAGCACGGTGGATGGAACGGCAGAAGTATCTGACGGAATAGAAGAAACAGATCCCGAAATTCATTTTACGGTTGATAAAGAAGCAGCTATGAAGGAAGGACTGACCGTGGCGCAAGTATTTGCCGAGATTTCCTCAGCCATGACGGAAAAGAAAGACGCTGCTTCCATCACGATGGATGGAAACGAATATGATATCGCGGTTTATTCCGATGAAGTTACGGAAATGACCCCCGATGAGATCAAGAAGATAAAAATTAAGTTGACGGATGCAGAAGGCAATGAGAAAGAAATAGCAATCGGTAATATTGCGAAAATAGAAGAAAAAGAGTCTCTGACCTCCATACGCAGAAAAGATCAGAACCGATATCTGACCGTGACGGCCGATATTGCAGACGGTTACAACGTTACACTGGTTACCGATACGGCTCAGGAAGCCTTAAAAGACTTTTCCAGAACAGGAATCCGCCTGGAATTTTCCGGTGAAAATGAAAGCATTATGGAAGCGATGGAACAGATGCTCCTCATGTTATTACTCGGCGTTATTTTGGTTTACATGATCATGGTAGCACAGTTCCAGTCATTAAAATCTCCGTTTATCATTATGTTTACGATTCCGCTTGCCTTTACAGGCGGTCTGCTCGCACTGCTTATCGCAGGAATGGAGATCAGTATCATCGCCATGCTCGGATTTGTCATGTTAAGCGGTATTATCGTAAATAACGGTATCGTGCTGGTGGATTATGTCAACCAGTTGAGAATAGAAGGCATGACCAAAAAAGAAGCCCTCATCGAAGCCGGCCTCACCCGTATGCGCCCGATTCTGATGACATCCATTACAACAATCCTCGGATTGTCCGTCATGGCTCTCGGAATCGGCGGCATGGAAGGCGGCACCGAAATGATGCGCCCCCTCGCCTTAGTCTGCATCGGCGGCCTACTCTACGCAACAATACTGACACTGTTCGTAGTCCCCGTCCTATACGACATCATGAACGGCGAAAAAATGCGTGTAATCTCCAGAGAAGACTTGGAAATCATTGAGGAGTAAAAGAAGCAGTTCAAGCGCCCGTACCCGGCAGACAGGCCGAAGAAGCCGAAGAAAAAAAGTCCCTGCGGAAGTCCTTGAAAAACGCCAGTGCTTAGCGAGGTTCTTCACGAGCTTAGCATCTGCTGCGCTTTTTCACGGAGCGAGA
>CAYSFO010000094.1:0-2289 GCA_964430695.1 uncultured Muribaculaceae bacterium
CCTTATAGCCCAGATGCTGGAGATAACGGAACAGAATGTCGAATGTGATGGCCGATTCGTTGCAATACAAAGGCAGCGCAATTACCGGTTTGGAAATCAGTTTCAATTCGCAAGACGAGATAAGCAATATTATCGAAAGTGTGTCCATTGAAGGTAGGGACTTTTACACCAATAGTACTTTCACGGACGGCATAAAAATTGGTCGCGCAGAGTGGGACGAGGAAATAATTACAGGAGTATTTGACGTTACATACGCAGGAAATTATACTGTGACGATTAAACTTCTTGATTCGGCGAAGTTAAACTACGAATTTGCAAACAGTTCTAACGATACTGTTGAATTGAGTTTTGCCATCAGTCAACGACCGGTAGAAGGGACAACTTCACTATACGATAACGGCGTTAAAACAACGGAGATTAGTTATTCGCCCGCTTTGACGGTTGAGGATATACTCGGCAAGCTTCAATTTGCTCCCATTGAAGACAGCTCTAATAACAACAATCAAAGCAATAAGTACAATTTGCAGTATGCTCTTTTTGTCGATCAAAATTACACAACGCAAGCCACCAAAGACGATATACAAGTGGGAAAAACTTTGTACGCCAAGGCAATTGACGTTTTGCCTTACAGCGCGGGCGACAATGCTTACCTCGATTACCGTCTGCCTACTAACAATAGCGAGGGGCTTGACGGCATTTGCTGTTCCGTTACGCTCGCAGGACCCAAGTTGGCGCGTCCCTCTATAACTCCGTATTACTATACGTTGCACCCCACGATAGATTTTACTCAGGAGTGGACGGAAATTAAGTTCGATTCGGACAACGGTACTATATCCGCTTTTTATTTGGGTTTCGGATACAAAATTTCGCAATGGTTTTACACTGACAAGGGGCACGACAAATGGAACGATTCTGTCGCAGACGACGGACACGAAGGCGGAGACAACTGGAATGTTACCGTTAACGGAAAAGAAGAAGACCCCAACACTTACGAAATGAAGAATGTCGGCACATACAACATTCGTATCGAGGCAAAAGACGGCTATCAGTTTATGGGCGGACAGTCGTCTTACGAAATGAAATTAACAATTAAGCCGTATGTGCTGGCTTCGGAAAATATCAAATGGATAGACAATAAACACGAATATAGCGGCGAACCTATTTATATCGGCGAGAACGACTACGAAGTTGTCAATTTGTGGGGCGACGACGAATTGTCGTTATTGTTCGAACTCGATAACGGCGGCACGGCTTTAGTTGACGGCAAGCCTATAAATGCAGGGCGTTACATTTACAAAATAGTCGGCATTGTCGAAAACGAGTATTCTTCCAATTACTATATTGAAACAGGAGATAATGCTTTAACAAACTCTTTGAGTCCGTTTACTATATACAAAAAGAGATTGGACGACTTTAAGACGGACGGACCGCTCGTTAAAGGCGTGTTTACGGGACAAGAGCAGCAGATAGATTTGGCGCAAAGCCTTATTGATTTGGGCTTGGCCAGTTATACTATGGATGGCGGTACCGAGGTTCTGTCTCCGATAATAAGAGGCGGATTAATTAAGCGCAGTTACCCCGACAGCTGGAACTTGGGCAATGCTACGTTATCCTGTGAGGCATCGTTTAATCTGATAGATACGCACGAATATTTTAATTTTAAGGATGCGGGCAGTTATTCCGTAGTGTTCGAATTTCACACTTTGGCGTTTATGCTTAACTATTGCTGGTTCGAAGACAGCAATGTTCCTACGTCGGGTGACGATACGCACAATACTACTTACGAATGGACAAACTTTGCTTTAATCGAACGCGTCGAAGTCGATCCGTTGCTCGAGCCCATTAACATTCTTACAAACTACGACGGCGATTACGACATCGACAAAATGATAGCCGACAAGTTCAAAGGCTTAGGCGACGTTTATACGTTAGCGTTCGGCAAAGACGGACAAACGGGTACAAGCGCAACAGCGTTACACGGAACGGCAAACAATTACGTTGAAGGCAATTACTACGTTTTAATCAATATCAACGAGGACGTATACCCCAACGTTTACTTTAAGGCTGCGCAAGACGATGAATACACGGTAAACGGACGTCAAGCGCGTATCGACTACTCGGTAACGTCTAGTACGGTAAGCATTACTTGCAACGTTAAGGAAAGCTACACCTTTGGCGATAACTTTAACAGCGCTTTTAATGTTGTTACAGTTAATACCAAGTCGGCCGAGGGGAACTGACTGCCATACTGAAAAATATTACCCAAAATTCAGATGTTGTCGGATTGAC
>CAYSFO010000095.1:0-2216 GCA_964430695.1 uncultured Muribaculaceae bacterium
CGGAATCAAAAGTAAAAACAGAATTATTTAGGATTAGAAAAAAATTAGAAACAGCACTAAAAAAGAAAGGGTATGATTAGTGTGAAAAATGAATTTTTCACACTAATGCTACAATCGCTAAGCCTTTGAGATTTCCTCATTACATTCGGAAACTCAAATCGGCTAATAAAAACCTCTTTCATTTTCGCAATTTATTTAGAGGTTTTAATAAAATATTTGTTAGAGTATAAATTGCTCGAATGGAGGTTTTTATGAATAACAATAAAGATGATGAAATGTTAGAACAATTAAAGCTAAATATTGCAGCCTATAAATTTAAAGAAGAAGAAAAACAAAAGATAAATACCCTTGAAAATAAAGAAAAAAGGGGGGCATTTTATATGAAAAAGAAAATAATTGCAACAGCGTGTGCGTGCCTTGTGCTAGTATCAGGAATTGTTGCTGCAAAAGCAATAAAAAAATCAAAAAATAGTGATAGAGGTTTAGGCAATGGAGTTGATACAGCGGTAGACAATGGATACATTGCAAATCCAGAAATGAATTTTATAAATTTTGACGATGAAGGAACAGAAATAAAAATAGAAAACTTTGTTATGGATGATTTAAACTTGAGTGTGAAATTTTCACTTAAATTTGCTGAAAGCATAGAAAGTGTAGTAGACTTGAAAAAAGTATATGATATAGAATTAAATGATTTAATAGTAAGAGATGAAGAAAATAGAATTATTTTTGATGGAAATTCAATAGAGGCATTTGAAAAATACTGCAAAGAAAATAATTTAGATTATAAATATGGAGAATGTAATGAAAACTATATGAATTGTGGACTAAATTGGTTTATTGAAGAAAAGAATGAGAATATTATAACTCTAATGTATAATATTCATTCTGATAAATTTCCAAAATCAAAGAAATTGTATTTTTCTTTTAAAACAATAACATTGCACACATTGCCTCTTGAACAACCAATTAAGTATGAACTAGAAGGAGCTTGGGAGGTAGAAGTAGATGTGCCAGAAAAAATGTATAATAGAACAACCGAGTATTACAAAGTAATAAGTTGCGATAATAAAGAGTTTGACATATATAATGCAATTGCAACAGATACAGGCTTTGAAATAGGAGTAATTATGCCAACAGATAACAAAGATGAGTCTATTATAAATAGAACAGCATCTTATATAGAAATCGAAAATGGAGACAGATTTAATTTTTCATTAAGCTTAAGTAGAAAAGCTAAAAATGATTTTTTAGAAGAAAATAAATATGATTTTTATGAAACTTTTAGTATGACAAAATATGATGCAACAGATAAGTTAAAAATAGTTTTGAATTATTATGGAAAGCCAGTTACAATTGAATTAGAAAAAGTAAAATAAATGTTTTAATAAAGTATTATTTAATAAAAAGAGACTTCCAAGTGGAAGCCTCTTTAGAGAGAAAAGGAAAGGGTTTAATATGCTAAAGAACTTGAAGTCTTAAAGCTGAGTTTTTTTGAGAGAATACATATATACAACGCCTGCATCTACTGAAGCTCCAGTTGAGGTATTGCGTGCACTGAAGGATATCGTATACTTTTCACCGCTATTTACGTAAAGTGATACAGATAACGGAACCGCAGCAAGTGCACTGGAAGTTGAAGAAGATGTCTTAAGTATTTTTCCATTATAGTTACGAATCTGAAGAGTATAAGTTACTTGAGTGAATGCTACACGCGGAACAAAATTTGCATATATAGTGAGTTCACCGCTATCACCCATTGTTTTTTGAGGAGTAAGATATGCTCCAGATATTTCTAACGTTGGTTGCGTTTTAGAACCATAGTACCAAGTTTCTGCACTTTCAGCCGAAGCAGGAACGGATGCAATGGAAAGAACCATTGCGAGAATTAAAGCGAGTACGGTAAGAAACCGCATAGATTTTTTTGTAGCTGTCATAAAAAACAGCCTCCTTTCATAAAGTAAAAATTTGTTTCTTGCTTTTTCCCTTTTCTCTCTTACCTAAAATCGTGCAAAAAATGAATGGCACAAGTTAGGCAATGATGAATAAAGTTCATCGTGCATATAGTAACAAATTTTTAGACAAAATGTGTCAAAAGTGTAAAAAGTAGTAAATAAGTGTAAAAAAAGAGTAAGAAAGGTGATATAAAATGATAAGGACGTTAATTGCAGATGATAACTTACAATATTCTAAAGGTATTATTAATAATGTAATAA
>CAYSFO010000096.1:0-2189 GCA_964430695.1 uncultured Muribaculaceae bacterium
GGCAGAATATGCAATAGGAGGACCAACAATAGAATTATTCTGTGCATCATACAAAGTTACGCATCCAAATAGATATATTGAATGTGATAGTGTAACAGAAAATGGATATCAGGTAAAATGGAGCAATGGTTCATATGGTTATGGTTCTGCTATATTTAATTTACCAGTGGATGACTTCTATGTAATAGGTATTGGAAATAAAGCGGGAGCAATGTGGATTGCATCTCCTAATAGTAATAATGTTGATGATATAACGATTGTAGATGGAAGCACAATAAATTATGAGAGATATTATGCTCCATATAGTGGTTTCCGTCCAATAGTATGTATAAAATCAGGATATGACCTTGTAAAAGATGAAGATGGAAATTATAGTATAGAAGATAAAGGAAAGCCAACATTAACAGTAGAAGGAAATACAAATGCATGGAGCAAAACTAAAAAATTAACAATTACGGCAACAGACGCTGAATCTGGAATAGCAAATGTAACAGTAAATGGTTACAGCCAAACATTAACAGATGGAGTAGCTACATATACAGCAAGTATTAACGGAAAATATACAATTGTTGCAACAGATGATTTTGGAAACACAACAACAGAGGAAATAGAAATAACAAAAATAGATAATACAGCGCCAACAATTAGATTTAGTAAACAATCAAACTCAACAGAATTAGGAACGCAAGCAGTTGGAGTAACAGTAACAGAAGAACAAAGTGGTATAGCAGTATGTAAATACCTATGGTCAGAAAGTGAAGAAAGTCCAACATCAGAAAGTGCTTATAAAGATGGAAGTTTTGAAAGTGGAGATACAATAAGCAAAAGAGGATTAGCAGGAGATTATTATCTACATGTATATATGAAGGATAATGTAGGAAATGTAACTACAACAAGTACAACAGGAACCTTTAGTTTTAAATATGAAATAAGCAATGAAGAAGAATTAGTGCAATTTCTAAATGAAGATTTATCAAAATATAAAGGTTTTCCTAATAAAACTGTATATATTACAGATAATATAATAGTAAGTTCTTCAACAACATTAATTCCTACATCAACGTTTAGGGGAGTACTTGAAGGGAATAATCATACTATTAGTGGAATAAATAAAACTTATAATATTAGCACAAGTGAATACTATGGAGGCTTATTCGATTATTCATATGGAACAATTAAAAACTTAGGAGTTATAAATACTACATTAACTATAATTGGAATTAGCAACAACGAAACAAATCAGAAAGGTATAGGGGGAATTGTAGGTGGAAATAGAGGGACTATAGAAAATTGTTATTTTCAAGGAACTATAGATGCTACTAGAAGTGAAGATTTTAATAGTATAGGTGGAATTGCTGGAAGTAATCTTCGAGACGGAACCATATTAAATTGCTATACAATGAAAAATACTACTATTAGCTCAAAAAGTGGTGATATTGGAGGAATTGCTGGATATAATACTGAGCTAATAGAGGGGTGCTACAATGCAGCTACAGTAGAAGGAAGAGAAGTTGGTGGTATAGCTGGATCTGTTAATGGTGGAGAAATTAAAAATTGTTATAATATCGGAATTATTATTTCCGAATCATCTGCTGGTGGAATAGTAGGAAGTACCATCGAAGGAAAAATCCTTTATTGCTACAATAAAGGAAAAGTAACAGGAAATACAATAGCTTCAGGAATTGCAGAAGGTATTTACTGTAGCTCATCAATAGGTTATACATATAATTGTGGTGAGATTTCCCTAAATAGCCAAGATGGTAAGATAGCCGGAATTTGTGCATACGTAAATATAAATTCTAGTGATAGTGTAGAAATTCATAATTCATATAACGAAGGAAATATTGGAGCTGGAGAAAAACGTGGTGCTATAATAGGGGAAGCAGATATTGAAAATAATAATACTCTTTCTGTGTCTAGATGTTATTATAAAGCGGGAACTACTGGAGCAACTAATGCAGGATTTGGATTGATACATAATAGAATTTCAACGAATTATATAAGCGGAGATGTTTCTGGACAAGCAGAAGTTTTAAGTTCAATGCCGACTGTATTATCTATAGTAAATGGAGATGGGGCATTCAAAGAAGATAGTAGAAATATAAATAATGGATATCCAATTTTAAGTTGGCAATAATGAAATTTGAAATCAGAATAGATATTGATTAAATAATGAAATACCTTTAATG
>CAYSFO010000097.1:0-2167 GCA_964430695.1 uncultured Muribaculaceae bacterium
CTCTCGGGCTTGCAACGCTTGCCCTCTCAAGCTTCGGTGCTACCCGAATTCTGTATCAGCAGAACTTCGAGACTGCTACTGACGTTGAAGCAACCGGATGGACTTTTGGTGGCGCATCCTCTGCTCTCGCTTCTGATGACTACGGAAAGTTCCTCGAGCTCTCCCTCGGTCAGAATAACGGCCGTAGCGGTCAGGTAACTTGGGGTCAGGACATCTTCATGAACAGTGAGGGTAAGTCCATTCTGGGAGATGCCGGCGAATACACTGTATCTTTCGACTTCAGTATTGTCCAAGGTTCAAACAATCAGTACAACAGCTGTATCACTGTTTTCACTAACCACGCTCCCGTTACCAATCAGGCATACCGCAATCCTTATAGCCCTGCAGGCTACTGGCAGAACTATCTTTTTGATATGTCACAAGTGGATGGAGAAGCACTTGGTTATGCTATCAATGGAGGCACTGTAGAGACTGTAGGTGAAGACGGAACTACGACTTACTCTATCAACTACTCAGATTCTAAGACATTGGATGAGGGTGCATGGTATACTGTAACTCTAAATGTCAATACCGTAAATCGCACTGTCGACTATAGTGTCATTAACCTTGACGGCTCTTACCTTGATGGAGGCACACTCAATGTGCCTGAAAATGACGTAAACGGTGAACCTATCAGCATGTATGCTGAAGGTATCTACACACTACTCGCTCGCTACCAGTCTATTTTTGATTTCGACAATGTCACAGTTTCTTTCGAAAGCGATGGTGATTGGGCTAATCCTCCCGCCATTTCCTTGACGGGCCTCGGCAAAAACGAAGATGATGAGCTCGACCTCAACCTCCGCATCTACACCATCCAATTCGTGGCAGGTGAGACTCTTCATGTAGTTGGTACTGACGGCCAGACTTTCGAAGCTGAGTTCGACGACTGCGAAGGTAATTATAAATATCAGACCAATGTAAGCGGCGTCCTCAGGGCTTGGACTACTTGCGGCACTGCTACTTCAGAGGAAGTTCAGACTACTGTAGATTGCGTTCCTTGCGTTCTGCCTGAAGCTACCGCTACTATCTCTTCTGTAGGTGCTGGCTTCGGCAAGACTTATACTCTCACTGTTAGCAGCAAGGATGTGCCTCTCCAGCCTACTATCTTCATTAGCTATGAATACACTGGCGTAAACGGTGAAACTTTATCGGCTTCCGATCAGGCTTCAGGCTGCACACTAACTGTTAATGAAGCAGGCACTCTTAAGATTACTACTGAGTCATTCGGCTACCAAGCAACTACAGTTTCAGTTGACAACAACCTTGAGTTTGAAGTTAAGAAAGAATACGACTTCGCTCGTCTGACTGAGGAAGAGATTTCTGCAGCTCTTTCTGGTGCAACTTGGAACACTCTAAATTCAAGCGCACAAAGCGGCTTCAACAACTGGACCGCTCGTAAGCGTCTCTACTACCAGCTCGCTGGTAGCGAACACGAAAACGACGAGGGAGCTATCGTTTACGATAATGTTTATCCGTTCGGTTTCATTGCTGAGGACAATACGGTCAACGTAATCAAGTATGCAGTCCTTGACCGCACTGGTGTCGCTGAAACTACAAAGGGTCAGTTCTTCGACGGCCTCACCATATTCCCCGAAAGAGGAAAACTCGCCGAAGGTAACCTTCCCAATGTTGGAATGCTCTATCGCATCGGTCTCTATAACGACCAGACTAATAATAACAACAACAACGTTTACATCAACGACCTTAACAAAACAGACTTCGTAGTTGTCAACTACATCAACAACTATGGTGGCAACTCCAACCACCCTGTTTGTGCAACTGACGACGAATACTACGCTCAGCTCGCTGGCGAAAATGCTGTTTACCCCGCAGCTAACGGTACTCTTAACGAGGAGACTGGTCTCTACGACGTAGTTCACGCTCTCTACCGTGTCGATACTTGTATCCCTAAGATCACTGTCTACAAGCAAGTAGGTGCTCCAGATGCAGTTGAGGCTATCAACGCAGTAGAAGGCGACGGATTCTGGTACAATATCCAGGGTATTCGCGTAGTAGAGCCTACTCAGCCCGGCCTTTATATCCATAACGGCAAAAAGTACATCGTAAAATAATAAGAATTGAGAATTTTTTCTCAGCTCACTCCAATTCAAATTCTTAAATCAAT
>CAYSFO010000098.1:0-2107 GCA_964430695.1 uncultured Muribaculaceae bacterium
TGCGCCGTTTATCCCAGAATTGGATTTGCAAACGGAAATAAATTCGGCAATATTCGACCGCTCTTTGTCAAAAACATACAGCGATTTGTCGTAGATCAGCTTTATTCCCGATGTATCTGCGTTGGTAAGCGAACGACTGATGCGTTCTCCGATATTCAAATACGAATAATCCGCTTGCTTTAGCATATACAGATCATTTTTGCTGTCACCGTAAGCCGTGACCGTGTAACCGTTCTCTTGCAACAGCTTCACAATAAAATATTTCGTATCAGCAGAAATCAGCGTGTCTGCTACAACGTTTTTCAAAACGAGTTTTTTTGACAGCCATTCCCACAATGCGCCAATTCCCGAAGAAATAACGAAATAATTTTTGTTGATTATTTCATTATAGATTCGCTCGTTTGATTCAATGGAATCAATCTTTTCAAAGTCGTATTGTAAACCACGAATTTCGCTATCAAACCTTATCGACTGAAATCCCGTATAAAAATCTCCGTCAAACGCGTGTGTTATGTAATTATTTGAGCATACCCGAAAAGAATCCTGCTTTATAACGGTTTTGTCACCGTCACAAATACAGATACTGCAAGGTTCGGGATAAACCGATTTTATTTGATCAACGATTTCTTCCGCAAGCCTAAACGCGCTAAAACCGTTTTCAATGCTTTGAATAAAGCTGCTCAATTCATCCGAAGAGATATCATTGACTACATAAAAATCCTTATTCCGTTTGTGGCACTCGCGCCGTAATTCTTCTATCTCATAGCGCTGCCATTTTCCGATATTCTCTACTGAAATTTCGGAAAACATCGCGTTCTTTTCCGAATTAAAAAGCCGTTCGCGAATAATTTCCGGATCGCAGTAAAGATACAAAAATACATCGTATGCCTTAGCGTCCGCCTCAGTAAAAACGACCTTATCTGGGAACGCGTAATGTCCATCGGAGATCAGATTGCCCTGCATTTCGGCAAGCAGTTCTGCGTATTGAACGCGAATCCGATTCTTTTCGGCTTCGTTAAGCTCGGAAAATCTCCCGGACGACAAATTATTAAGTTCAGCACTGCCGTTGATTACCTTAATATTAAGACCGTTCAGCAGCGTTGTCTTGCCCGCGCACGGCAATCCGTACAATACAAATTTGATAACGATCACCTCCAATTTACATCTCTGCAAACGCTGAGTACCGCACTGAAAATACAAAAACAAGCCGCTGCTGTTGATATTCTTCTGCTTAATTTAATAATATCGGCTTTATCTTTTTTCTTGACCACAGGTCTTACGATCTTATCGGCTGCCATATTTTCACAAGTAATAGCATCTGTATCATCTTCGGATTTGAAGTCAAGACTTTCATTGAGTTGATCAGCAGCTTCATCAAACTTTTCAAGCTTTGTCATTAAGTGTGCAAATTCGACCTTGTACTCATTCATATCGGTCGGCATTTGGTACTGCTCTTTGCACCTCGCTTCATCAACAGCTTCAAGCATTGTGCATATATCTTCTTCATCATACAAGTAACCGCCCTTGAATTTTTCGATAAAGAACGGAAGAGATTTGGCGAAGCTCACCTTTATTCTATGACATTTGTTTTCCACATCAAGGTGATAAGGACTTGTGAACACAACGACTTTTACGATCTTGATTTGCTCAAGTCCTGTTTTGTCTAATGCCAACCGAAGCAGACGTTCCCGCTCGTCCATTTTTTGGGCAATGTTACAATCATGATTTAATGAATCACCACACCTATAAAACTCACCATCTTCATCAATAAAAATATTTTTCTTAATGTTCTTGACCTCAATGATAAAGATAGCTTTGTTAGTAAACACAAGCGAATCTATTTCAGTACGGCTGTCATCAAAGCATAATTCCACATTAGTCATAACGCTATTATGACATCTCAAAGTATTAAGTGCTTGAAAGACCTTCTGCTCACCGGAATTGCCCGAAATCTCCGCCACGATAGCATTGCCAACCTTTTTGGTATCATGTGAAAATTTTTCGAGTTCTTTATCTGCAATGTGACCGCGTTCTTCATTAAGTTCGGCAAAGTGTTCTACAACATTCCAAAGTCTGAGATCGGCATTTTCTGCGTGATTGTTATTAA
>CAYSFO010000099.1:0-2067 GCA_964430695.1 uncultured Muribaculaceae bacterium
ATGCCTGTAGGCTTCTTCGCCCAGACAGGAAAACATTTTTACTTCCGCATCCAGCATGTTTTCTACTTCCTGTTCTTTTCCTGCTTCCACACCATGTAATCGGACATAAAGATGTGCGATAGTCCTGTTGCAGACCCGTATTTTTTTGCCCGGATCACCGACAACATCCGGCGTAAAACCTGCAAAATTACCGGCAGAAACCACTTTTTCCCCATGACGATCCGTAAGTAAAAGTTCTGCCCCCGTAATGGCCGCAAGCGCTTTTAAGTGCGCTCTTAAAGAGTCTAACGGATACAGATTCTCCATTGCGTAATTCTTAATATTCTCTTTGATTCTTTTCTCAAAAGGAACTGCTTTATACTCCATATTAAACCTTCTCCTATCCCCATGGATTCTATTCCCAATCTGCATTAAGTATACCTTTTTTATGATAGTTTGTCTAGGGCGAAGGAAATAATACTACTGAAATACTACTTAAGGAAGTATGGTTTTTTCCTCTGTTTCGTTATATTGTTATAATACATATATGCTTCATAAAAGAAAGGTGGTATTATCATGTATTTTATTTCTATTGCAGGTATTATTTTAGTAACGGTCATTGTAAGTTATTCCATATCTATTTTTACATTTTTAGATATGCCCAGTCTGCTGCTTGTTCTGCTGCTTACCGTTCCCGTCCTGATTTCTTCCGGCCTGTTTAAAGATTTTCATAATGCATTCCGCATTGCATTCAGCAAAAAGAATAACAACAGTCTGATCAAGATCAAGCGGGCAGCCGAGGCTGTCAATATGATGATCAGGGCGCTTCTTTGCAGCGGCACTTTCCTGTTTCTGTTATCACTCGTAACAATACTCGGTCATTTAGACGATCCTTCCCTGCTTGGCCCGTACCTCTCGACGACCTTTTTGTGCCTCATTTATGCATGTGGAATTGCAATCCTATTACTCCCCATCAAATCTATTTTGCAGGTACGCATTATAGAGTTTATGCCGCAGCATGAAGATACGGCTTCGGAAATTCCGCAGGAAGAAAGTATACAAAATAAATAGAAAACGGAGCATGCTATGAAACATATTACAAAATTAGCAGCTGTATTTATCTACATCTTCATTATGTCGCTTTTTCTGAATTTTAATTTGAGCCAGCTGCTTGACTTCAAACAGGTCTGCCTTGTTCTCATTGGCATGGCACTCCTTTTTCTGCCGGGATACAGACGCGGGGAAAGCAGAAATACTTATGTAAATCTATTGGCCAGATGTGCGCTTTATGCAAGTTATATCCAGACCTTTATCCTGCTCTTTATCTCCTTGTCTACAAGAATGACAAAAGAAAATCTGACAGAAGAAATAGCCCGAAACTGCCGCCCTGTTCTTTATGGCATCTGTCTCTGGGTTATTTTTTCAAACGACGCCGAAACGAAAGGTTCTTCGTCTCCTGAACAACCGGAAAGCACTTTATCAAAAGTCGCTTCGGCAGACAGGGAACCAATGACGGCAACAGAAGCCTATGCTGCCTATCGTCAATTAGGATTAACAAACCGGGAAGCGGAACTTGCCATACAGATCGCGCGGGGACTCAGCAACGGGGAAATTGCAGCAGAACTCAATATCTCCGAAACGACCGTCAAAAAACATATTTCAAATATTTTTGATAAGCTTGAAATCAACAAACGGGAACAGATTCAGGAAAAAATAAAATCCCCATAAACTTCACAATTTTTTGTTTGTATGCTAAAATATCACTATATAATGTTAATCTGATATAAGCAGATACAAACGTGGGGGTAACTATGACACATAAAGAAAAAGCGGAACAACTTTTACATCAGCAATACCATTGTTCACAGGCGCTGTTCGGGGCATTTGCAGATGATTTCGGTCTGGACTTAAAAACAGCGTTCAAGATCAGTACATGCTTCGGAGGCGGCATGCGCCAGGGCGGAACCTGCGGCTGTATTACGGCATCATTACTGGTACTTGGTATGGCTCTCGGTTTTTATGATTCCCAGGACAGGGAACAGGAAGTGTACGGCAACAAAAAAACGGAAGAATTTATCCGTATTTTTT
>CAYSFO010000100.1:0-2034 GCA_964430695.1 uncultured Muribaculaceae bacterium
AAGTCGGCGTATGAAATAGCGGTGGAAAACGGATTTGTGGGTACGGAAGCCGAATGGCTTGCTTCGCTTACGACCACAGGCAAGTCGGCGTACGAGATAGCGGTAGACAACGGATTTGTGGGTACGGAAGCCGAATGGCTTGCCTCGCTCACGACCACCACCCCCGGCAAGTCGGCGTATGAAATAGCAGTTGCAAACGGCTTCGAAGGCACGGAAGAGGAATGGCTTGCCTCACTCCAAGTCGAAACTCCCGGAAAGTCCGCTTATGAAATAGCTGTGGAAGAAGGGTTTGAAGGCACTCAAGCCGAGTGGCTGGAATCACTTCATATCGAAGTTCCGGCGACCGTAAGCAGCATGACTTCGACTGTCGGCGTAAACGCAAAAGGGCAAGCGGTAGTTACCGTCAGGTTTACAATGAGCGACGGTTCGACGCAGACCAAAGACGCCGTCCTGCCTCGCCGCGTTGTGAGTGCCACCTTACAACTGGAAAGCATAATCATGACGGCTGAGGACGCTCTGAAATTGAAGAACAAAGAGCAGTGCGACTACAACGGGTTTGTTTGGAGAGTTGCGTACGACGACGGAAGCAGCGGATATATGCCCATGCAGACGTCGCAGCTGTTAAG
Organism: uncultured Muribaculaceae bacterium; assembly: GCA_964430695.1. Taxonomy (GTDB): domain Bacteria; phylum Bacillota_I; class Bacilli_A; order RF39; family UBA660; genus MGBC108787. The sequence continues at coordinate 627 of CAYSFO010000100.1, forward strand.
GGTCCGCTCGTTTGAAGACGATCACCACGAGGGGCCCGATCAAGAGCCGTGGGACGGAACGTTCGAGGACGGACATGTATATAAATTCGAGTTTGTTTACGGAAAGAATTGGTACACTACTCAACAGGTCTCCGTGTATATTTGTAACGACATTACCACGATTGCCGAATATACGAATCACGGCTATAGTATGAATTATCCGCGTTCGTTGCAAAAGAACGAAGCGTTTGATCTAAAAACCGTATTCATTTCGAGATCGTACCTAATAATAGCAGCCAAGAGCATTACGGCAAATATCTGGCTTAAATGTTTAAAATGTCTTTGGTCTTCTTTGTTAATTTGTTCTTTCATGGTCTTCACATCTCCTTTGATTAATTCATCTAAAGAGACATTAAAAATTTCACTAAGCAAAACAAGACTCTTTACATCAGGATAACTTTTATCATTTTCCCAGTTAGAAATAGTTTGCCTGGAAACATATATTTTCTCCGCTAATACATCCTGGGACAATGATATTTCCTTTCGATATTTCTTAATCTGCTTTCCTAGTTCCATCTTTCTGCCTCCTTTATCGAAATCATAATCAAAAAAGGAAAATCCGTCTATCAAATACATTTTACTTTTGTGATTTTGCCCCCTTTTTTCATTGTCAAAAGTCTTTGACATACTCATAACCGCACATCCCTAACTGTTTTCTTTTGATTTCTTTTATTTCGAGACAATTACTTTACCTGAATTCATTGGTTCATTCAACAGCATCATTGCTTAACAAATTTATCAATTAATTGTACCTGTATATTATGTAAACCCATAAGCTATCTAAGTTTTTTCTATCTACTATAATCCACGTCTTACAAGGGAAGCATATTTCTTCCCCAAATAATATAACTTTACACCAACATACTCTTCTCTTTCTTCTTTTTCAAGCAGATTATCCACAATCTTTTTCACAGTAGCAGAAGTGCACTTTCCACTTACTCTAAGTTTGTCCATCATCCGCCGTGCCCCGTCATATGCGTCTCGTCTGCCTTTTAAGATCTCCGTTGATGTATCTCTGATAGAACCATCTGGTTTTCTGATTCCATTTAAATGAAGTATATCATTGATATCTTCCTCCATTGCTATATCCTGTGGTTTTGTGTATATAGTTCCATCCGGCTTATAAGCAATTTTATCCATCTGCACCTTATTCAATGGATTTGTGCTTATCTTTGTCTCCTTTTTATGAGCATCACAACATAAAATATGTCCCTGTTGCCCCACAATCTTTTCGCCACCATCACATACACCGAGCATGTTAATATAATCAATTGCTTTTTCTTTATCTGCACTTAGTGGTATAAAATGTTCTACTCTGGAATGTGAATCCATTCGGATTCTCCTCATACAGTAAGCACATAATCCTCTC
>CAYSFO010000101.1:0-2029 GCA_964430695.1 uncultured Muribaculaceae bacterium
ATACATAACGATATTTGATGCCGCCTGATTCTTAAGAATGGTGACATCATCGTTGCGCAGTGGTTCACCGAATAAAGACCATTTGATATCAATCTTCTGTGTGTGATATTTAAGCTCTATGCACGCCCATTCCGAGCCTTTGCGTACCACGATATCTACCGAAATCTGATTATCCCAGGGCAGTTTCCGTTTATCGATGCCACGATCGCGCAACTCAGCGAGCGGCACACGATATTCAGTGTCCACTATGTCGTAGTGAGCACTTTTTTCGACAATTAGAAAGCGAGCGAGCCTTACCTGCATATCTCGCTCGTTGGTAAAGAAATTGCTTTGAGCGAGCATCCATTCCCTCACGTCATCTTGAAGTATGTCTACGATATTCTTACCCACTTATTCCTGCAATTTGAGTTTTTCGATTCGCAATGCTTCGTCAAATTGGCGCAGTATTTCATCCTTCGAAGGCAATTCGCGAGGCTTCGCCGTGTTGAACATATTGATATAGGCCTCCACGAGTTCCCCCTCAGATTTACCGTTCACATCAGGTTCTTCTATTATGAAAGATGAGGAGTTGGAAGCCTTCTTTATCATATTAATTATATTCTGTTTTGTCAATTTGTTATAACGATATACCGTGCCAGTGCTTTTCATTGCCTGACCATCGGATAAACACCACCCGTCGACTCCTCGCTCGCGTACTATAGCGGCGGCAAGTGTGTCGGTTTTTGCTTTGTCGGGAATCGGATAACCTATGAGAGTGGCAAAGGCTTTGACTTCACGCAGCGTGCTTCCAATTGCACTGATGGTGTAAAAATTGCCGTCACTAAGCTCGAGGATAATATCAGGTTGGATGAAAGTTTTTTCGGTTCCTTTGCTGAAGTCACCGTTATTGATACTCTCACGCCAACGCGAGTATTCATTCAATTTGCTATCAAGCCTTTTTTTATATTCAGGACGTCCCATCCAGGGATAAAGGTCGAAATCAAATTCCAGCTTTCCTGAAGAATTAAATCTGTACGCGTACAGCGTGGATGCAGTGTGTGTGGCAACTACTCTGAGAACTGCATTATCGTTCTTGGAGCTTGCACCGGCTGGTTTGTTTTCAAGCTTGGCGATGCGCTCTTCAAGGTCACCTATATGTTTGTGCAGAGCCTCGATTTTTTCATTAAGGTCTTCAATTGTTATGACTGATTGAACTTTGCCGTCTGCTTTTTCTATTGCCACATTTACTCCCAACTCTTTGAGAGCTTTTGCAAACTCAGTTGCTTCACTTATGTGCATAGTGAATGATTTTGGCCCTTTCCCCTCTGTTATTTCATCAGCGATAGCCTTACTTTCGGCAAGATTTTTGCCAAGGAACTTCTTAAAGAGCTTGACGCATTCGAGCTTCGCGCTTCCACAATCGTAAACAATTACTTTGTCCATAGTTATTTATTATTGTTGATGAAATCGACGAGCTTGGAACCGTTCTGACGGGTATTTGATTTTTCGTTGATTTCGAAGCCTACATTCGCAGCGATCTCGCGCAATGCGCCGAGAGTGTTGCCGTAGGTTCGATATGTCTCGATTTTTCCGGATGCGAGCCTATTGACTACATATTCTCCGATTTCCGCCATTGTGCCGTCGCCGAATTCGTTGACGATGCGTCTGCCTGTCTCACGTGTGTTCCATTTGGGATCGATCTCAAAGTTTTTTGTCTCTGCGATCTCTCTGAGAGATCCTAACACGTTATCGTAGATTTTGCAGACACGTACTGTGCCTGAATCTTCGACGGTGATGATATATTCACCGGAAATTGCTGATTTCTTTGCCATAATTATAATTTTTTATGTTAGATTTGTTCATTTTACAAAGATAATGCCTTTTTTAAATACCCCTTTGCTTGAGGCGTGGCGAGATGGTTGTCAATAGTGTGAACTTATTGTTCTCACTTTTTAGAATTTATATTGATACTCAATGACTTTGATGGTGGTGCATAGACAAGGAGCCCGCTGCTCTTGCAGTAGGCTCAATTTGTGTTATAATTTGTCAG
>CAYSFO010000102.1:0-2029 GCA_964430695.1 uncultured Muribaculaceae bacterium
GCCCGTTTCACCTTTTAAAAAGGATATCACATAGTCCTCCACATAGATCTCGTACTTTTCTTCCTTTCCTCCTTTGTGAATGATGATCGATGACTGTCTCATTTCATTCACTCCATTCCGAAGCGCCCATGCCCGCGCACGGCTTCAGGCAATTCTATAGCATTATAAGATTAATATAGCATGTCTTATCCGTAAAATATGGCAAAACGCGCGATAGTTTACCTACCCCGCGTGATTTATCCAATACAACAGAGGCGCCGCTCCGCAACCGGGAATCGGTCACTTCGCAGCACCCCTTTTTCTATACCATTTATACAACTATCTTTCACACCATGTCATCTACACATCATACAAATTGATAGACGGTCACAGACTCATAGTCTTTGCCCGGTCCGAACACCGCCTGAGGGAAATTCGGATGATGAATATTATCCGGGAAATACTGTGTCTCCAGACAGAAGCCCTTGCGAGGACCGTAAGCCGTGTTATCCTTTCCAACCTCATCTCCGCCGATGCAGTTGCCTGCATAGAACTGTACACCGGGCAGATCCGTAAAGACTTTCATCTTCCTGCCGCTCTTCGGGTCCATCACCTCAGCGATCTCTTTGAGTGTTCCATCCGCACCGTCAATCACAAAATTGTGATCATATCCCTGTCCGATCTTCAACTGTTCACAATCGGCATTAATATCCTGTCCGATCGGCTTCATCCCGGTGAAATCCATCGGTGTTCCCGCCACGGGCACGATCTTCCCGGTAGGAATCGATCCCGGAACAACCGGCGTATAATTGGACGCATTGATCTTCAACAGATGATCCTCTATGATCCCCGCCTTATGCCCGGACAGGTTAAAATATGTGTGATTGGTCAAATTCACGATCGTGTTGGCATCAGACGTCACATGATAGCTTAATTTCAATGCGTTGTCATCGGACAAAGTGAATGTCATGGAAACCTTCTTGTTGCCCGGAAATCCCATCTCACCATCCTTGCCTTCCAATGTCAGAGTTATACTGTCCGTACCCTCGGTCACATCCCAGACACGCTTGTGATAACCTTCCTCCATATGGCTGTGCAGATTATTTTCTCCGTCATTGACATCCATCTGGTAAGTCTTCCCATCGATCTCATAGCTGGCGCCTGCGGTACGGTTGGCGCATGGACCGATAGTTGCGCCAAAGAAACTGCCGTTCCCATAGTAATCTTCCAACTTATCATATCCCAGCACGATATCTTCCACATTGCCATTCCTGTCCGGTACAAGAAGACTCACCAGATTCGCCCCGAAATTGATGATCTTTGCCTGCATGCCATTGGCATTGGACAATGTATATGCATACACATCCCTGCCACATTTTGCTGTCCCAAATTTTTCTTTAACTATCCCCATGTTATCCTCTCTATACTTTCTTATTATATTTTGTGCAGACAAACCTTGTATCAGCCTCTCTGCACAATGGTTACTAAAAACTACAGTTCCACTCTTCCCTCCAATGCCCGCAGCAGCGTGACCTCGTCGATATATTCCAAATCTCCGCCTACCGGCACGCCACTGGCGATCCTCGTCACCTTGATTCCCGTGGGCTTGATCAGCTTGCTGATATACATGGCAGTGGTCTCGCCCTCCAGACTGGAGTTCGTCGCAATGATCACCTCGTTCACATCGCCTTCCAAACGCTGTATCAGCTCCTTGAGCCTGATATCACCGGGACCAATGCCGAGCATGGGAGAAATTGCCCCGTGGAGCACATGGTACACGCCGCTATATTTGCCGGTCTTCTCGTACGCTGCCAGATCTCTGGCGTTCTCCACTACCATGATCATACTGTGATCCCTGTTGCCGTTGGCGCAGACCGGACATGTATCCTGATCAGTCAGCGTATAGCACTCTTTACAGTACCGCACATTCTCCTTCGCATCCACGATCGCTTTCGCCAGCCGCTCCACGCGCGCCTTCGGCATATTGATCAGATGAAAAGCCAGTCTCTGCGCAGACTTGGAACCAATACCCGGAAGCCCCGCCAGCTCC
>CAYSFO010000103.1:0-1986 GCA_964430695.1 uncultured Muribaculaceae bacterium
ACTCATAGTCGCCTAATTTCATATTGCACACCGTCCTAATCCATAAAAATATAACAATAGTGCTGTATGCTTTTAAGTGCGTCTATTTCGTCGTACTCTTTGTAAATGTCGTAAACGGACACTTCCAAGCCTTGCCTGCGCCGTGCATAAGCAAAATAAAAGAAAATTTGATACAGTTTGCCGCCCCATGCGAGAGGATTATAGTCAATGAAAAAATAGTCGAGTGATTTATTGTCTATGGCAGACCAGTTTACTTCCACCTCTAACCGATAGCCTTTATCAATTTTTGTTACCTTGATGTTTTCATCAGCAACAAACTTTTCCCAATTCTTTGTGCGGCTTTGGGATTTGAATTTTTTGGGCTTTTGTAGCCATTTAATTATTTTTGCGAAAAAAGGATAATCGCGTATCAGTCGGTCGCTATTTCTCATTCAGTCAACTCCTGCACATAACACCAACTTTGCGGCGGACGAATAATCGGCGAATACCTACCATCACAATCACCCAAATCTTGTGCGGTACAACCGCTTTCCCAACAGCCAAGTTCATCCAAACTCCCACTTCGATAACAAGGGTTTTCGCGCTTAAACTCTCCCAATTCTTTCGGCTTGTCGTAGATTTTCAGTTGAGATATGTTCAAGCAATAAATAGGACTTTTACCTTTTGCGTATTCGTGGATTTCCTGCTCTGTCAAACACGCTTGTCTTACAAGTACCTTGTCGCGTGTGTGAACATTTCCGCCAAGCAAATTCCAATCAGTAGTAGCCACATTAAAAATCTTTTCTACCTTATTGCACACAAACTCGCCGATAACTTTGCCACTACCATAGTACCAATCCTTTTTAACAATATAAACAAGTTTTCCACCGCAAAGCAAATTAGCCTTGCTTTTTGACGGCTCAAAATGTTCGCCAACTAAAATCCTTTTTGTCGTTTCGTAGATGTATACCTTGAACGGCGTTTCTTTTGGTGCGGTCTTGCGCACTTCGATTGTCTTTTTGCCACTTGCGATTAGTCCGCACCATTTCGGCTGCGTTGATAAAAGTATTGCCCTCATTCTTCGCGCTCCTTACATCCCTTGACCTCAAGACATCTGCAACCGTGCTTTTGACAGTACGCGTATGCGTGAGACATGCCGATTGCGTGATAACCGTTCGGTATATGATAGGTACTCCACACCTTACGCTTGCAATGCTTACACATTCTACAATCTTTTACTTTCATACCTACACCTCCCACGGCAGTTTATCTTGCCTAAAATCTTCGCCCATAATCCTGCGCAGGCTCTCTTTCATAAACACAACGCAGTTATGTTCGTCCGCTTGCCTTACAAGGCTGTCAATCCACTCCTTCCGAGGAATCACTTTACCCTTGCGATTGCCTGTTTCTGCGCCAATTATAAGCGTATGAGGTATATATCCATCTGGCAACTTTATCGGCTCTAAAATCGGCTCTATGCTATAAAAATTGGGGATATACATATATTGCATATCGGCTTGTCTTTGTGTAGTTACACTTGTGCCAAAGTAAAAACTAAAATCAAGAAATTTGCCTATGCGAAACGCTCCTTTCATCAACTCAACTAAACCGTTGATACGCTTCGTCAACGCAATATAACTATGCTGTGGATTGTCGTCCATAGCCTTGAGGACGGCGTTAAACCACTCTTGTTTCCAAGTGCCGATATCGCTCATGCTGTCAATGAAAATGCTTTTGGGTGTTTTACTATAAAAGTCTTTCAGGTGTTCAGGCTTCCATTCGGGGGCTTTCCAATCCTTGCATAAATGAAAGCGTTTGTTCATTACGTTGCCGTAACAGTATTTACAGTTATTCGGGCAACCGTACACGCAGTTTATCGTGCTGTCGCACCAATCGATTTTAGTTTTTTTCATCCATTGTTCCCCCTGCAAATAAACGTTTCGCTGATATACTGCAACAGTTCTTCAACATCGCCAGACAATGCCGTATGCGATTTAGCAAAATCGT
>CAYSFO010000104.1:0-1973 GCA_964430695.1 uncultured Muribaculaceae bacterium
AACCTTTTCATTTCAGCCGCAATCAAACTTTCCCTGGCCAGCCAGGATATGAAAAATCTGAATACCCAGATTATCAGCGGCCTTGAGCCGTGGGTTAAAGTTTCCGGTTATGGCGATATTTCCTATGTAAAAGTTGACGGCAAACGTCAAACCCGCATATATATCAACACAATCAGATATTTCACCACCGCGCCTGGCGAAAAGGTCGACTGGGAGCAGGTGAATCCGGAAACTGTCAAAAAACGCTTAAGCGCATGAACAAAGGCCAGACCAGCAAAACAGCCGGCCCGGCCACAAAAGCTTAAGCCATATTGATTTTCACATGCCGGGCGCAGGAGTGCTGACTGGAGAATCATCCAGCAGCGCTCCTATATTATTTTTAAACTCATTTTCGGAAACTGTCCGGCTCGCGACGACTTCATCAAGCGAAACACGTGAATCGGACCAAATTCTTTCCACAACCATTTCTCCGTCAGGACTGTCCTGTCCAATCCTGAAACCGTGGCAGAAGAAACGTTCACTTCCATATCCCTCGCCAAAAAGATCGCGGCCAGCTTCTGACATGTTTCTCTCAATATCCAGAAACTCTGTCGCAAACCGCCATTTCTCTTCAAGACTGTCCGGCATAATTCCATTGTTCAAATACTGTTCCCTGGCAGCCAGCAGAAAATCGGAAATTTCCATATTGGCCTCAGCCGAAATTTCCATCATTGAAGCAAGCCAACTATCCAGCAGGGCGGCATCAATGTCATTCAGCTGATTTGGACAGAGCATGCGGCCGACACACATGGTCTGATCCATAATTCCCAGCGCCTCGACAAACCGCATCCGCCAGCCATCATCGCCAAAATCGCTCATTTCCGGAACACTGGCGGAAAAATTCCGCGCCACATCCTGAAAAAAATAAATCTTGCCATTTCTGGCGCCTTCCACTTCAAGCAAAATATCCGCCGAATCCCAGCCATCCCTTTTTTTTGGGAAAGCCTCTCCAATAGCCTCAATTGAATTTTCAATATCAGTTCCAGTAATCATAACACGCTCCTTTCATTCATGCCCCATCCTAGCCAAAAATCAGCCGACAGGCAAATGATGAACGAAAAAATCAGCCAAAAATCCTTAAAATGACAAAACGAATGACAAAATGACAAAACGCATTTTCATTTTGTCATAGGAAAATTGTCAATGACAGCAAGGAAAAATGACAAAAATGACAAAATGACACCAATTTCTATATAAACTTGCGAATGACAAAAACCACACCATTACAGGAAGTACTTAATTTCGTACAAAAACTATAAATATATAATATAATTGAACTTTTTATTTTTCTCAATTATTTCAATAATTTATATTTTCCTCTCTTTAAGAGAAAATATTTTAAGAAATTTATGTCATTTTTGTCATTTAAGTCATAAATCCAATGCTGGCCTGCAAAAAATGGCATGACAAAATGAAATTTTATTTTGTCATTTTGTCATTTTTTTTGTCATTTTTAAAATTTTAAAAGCAAAATCCCCGCTTTTCTGGGAAAAACGGGGATTAAATCGCCTATGAATTCAACCTGGAATTATGCTATTGGGAATTCAGCTCCATGATAGTGGAATCAAGCTCCATGCTCGAAAATTCCGGCAGGGGCACGTTATCCATTGGAGTTTCCATGGGATTGGGATCAGGGCTTTCTTCGGCCTTGCGCAAGGCTATTTTCAGCACACCCTGCGCTTCGCTGCCGTCGCCGTCAATCACCTTGTAGGAAAATTCCCGAACCTGATCTTCATCAATGGTTTCCAGTTTACTTTCATAGCGCCATGAGCCATCCGCATCCACTGTAAGAATGCCAAATTCATCTTCAATGCTTTTCACAGCATTGCCATTGTCAAGGAGGCTAAAGGCGTCAATCTCGTCCTTGAGGCCCAAATGGAAGCCATCGTAAGAAGCATTTACAAGGTCCTGTAATGTTCCGGAAATTTCGGAAT
>CAYSFO010000105.1:0-1952 GCA_964430695.1 uncultured Muribaculaceae bacterium
CTAGCAAGGTGCCAAATTATACGAGTAAGCCACCCCGACGGGTGGCTTTTCGTCTCTTTACTAACTTTTTTCTGTTCTTCTTCCCGCCCGCCAAGACCATTTCGCCTAGCACCAAACCGTAAACCCCAAGCCCTCGTAATTCCCTAGGTAATCACAAACTGAATCGCAATGGCATAGTCACGCACGAAGTCTGCAACTCCAGCAACCACAACCAAACCCTGCAATAGCATGACTCCGCGCACGAAACCAAAATAGCCACACCAAGCTTAAAACACTTATCAACTACCTTCCGCAATACGGGCAGGGTTTGTCATGATGAGCGTATTTCTTCTTTTGCTCCATCATGTAGGACGAAACTTTTGTCTCTATTTCCACCAACGCTGACTTGGAGATATTCGATAATGTAATAAACTCCTTCACCGTGTCAATATACACTTTACCCCAGATTAGGCCACTCGACACTTTTAGATCATTAAACAGATCCGGCGTAACGGCATCCAAATAGTACCCCATTAAGACCCGCTTTCCTCCAATCAAAATCCGTTCCGTAGTCAGAGCGACCACGACACTCCCCAAGATATCCAGCATGTGGTCATTCTTCTGCGCAGTGAAAGCATACAAAACCTCCTCGCCCGGATTTAAGTGTTTTTCTACTACACTAGCATTCTTCTTGTAGCGCCAACCAATAGTCAATGGGTGTTTGTGTTTGAATTCCTTTACCATCTCATAAATTGTTGCCATACACTTTGTCCCGCTTAATTAATACATATTATACCATAAAACAGTGAAATATGGCTAAATAATAAGATCTAAACTCGTTTGTCTAGCCCTCAAATCCAACAAAACTGTAATCATTTCGTAACCCTCCTCGCACGACAAATACTCAAAAATCGACTAATATAACACTATAACCAAAACTCAAGGAGTAATTATGGAAAATATCAAGTCGAAAATCTTCGCCGGCGCAGCCATCGTAATCTTTATTCTTTTATGCATTGTCGGCTACCGCGCTGTTTTTGTTGATGCGACGCACTATTACACCAAGATCGATAACTCTGCCGTGAAACAACTCAAACATGATGAATACGAATATAATCTGACCGCCTACGACGAGCATGGCAAAATGACTGAGGTTACGTTCAAAGCAGGGAAGGAGTTACGTGAAGACGCCTATCTTGAGCTCGACATTATGCTCCTGCGCGGCGTCGTCAACTGGCGCGAAATCCAGCTGGACGAACTCCCGCTTGATGTTCAACCTCGCTACAACTAGCTATAAATCCAGAACATGCTATAATATGCCATATGAACAGTACTCAACCCTACGACCTTGACCCTTCAGTTACGCCTGCTATGCGCGAAAAACTTCTTCAGAAGCTCAAAACTCTCCCCGCTGCCCCCGGCGTCTACTTCCACAAAAACTCCACCGGCGAAGTTATCTACGTCGGAAAAGCTGCCGTCCTCAAAAATCGCGTTCGCCAATACTTCCACCACACAAAAAAAGACCCAAAAACCGAGGCGCTCGTCCGTGAAATTGCCGACACCGACTGGATTACGGTTGATACCGAGATGGACGCCCTCTTCCTCGAGTCGGAAATGATCAAGCGCTACATGCCGAAGTGGAATATTCTCCTCCGCGATGACAAAACCGTCTCGTACGTCCGTATTGACATGAAATCCGAAGTCCCCTATGTTAGCTTCACTCGCACCCCACAAGACGACAAGGCCACTTACATCGGCCCCTTCTACGGTAAAAGTTCGGTCGAAAAAGCTCTCCGCATCCTCCGCAAAGTTTTCCCGTATTATGATAAACCTTACGATGGCAAGAAAACTCTCAACACTGACCTTGGTCTCACCCCAGGCATCGAAGTCGATAAAATCACGCCGAAGGATTACAAAAAGAACCTCCGTAAACTAATGCTCTATCTTGAAGGCGGTCGCCATAAACTCCTGAA
>CAYSFO010000106.1:0-1943 GCA_964430695.1 uncultured Muribaculaceae bacterium
TCTCCTCCCCAAGCAGACCGATAAGCGTAGACTGCACCACACTCTTGCCATTGCTCCCAGCCCCAAGAAGGATAAGCATTTTCTCAATCTTAACCTTCCTGCGGTCAATGAAGATTGCTCCCATAAATTCCTGCAACACCCTCTGCCAACGTTGGTCGAGAACTGCATCAAGGAAATAATCGGTCCATACATTCGGCACCGCTTCCGGCTCATAGTCGAAATCCATCTGTGTGACCTGTTTGAATCGCTTGTTGAATTTAAAGAACTGATTCTTCTCCAAATCAAGTACACCATTACGCAGTACAATAATCGAACTATCCGGCTCAAGGGTTTTAAGAGAAACCTCACCCCGACACACCTTCTTCACACCCTCCAACTTTGTCTTATCTCCAGGAGGAAACCCACATCGGTCGGCAATACGCAACACAAGCGAATTGAAAGCATCCCAACCATCGCGCCCAAGCTGCACATAAATCCGCCCATTGAAATAATAAGGCCGCCCATTGAAGCAGCAAAGCGTAGACCCCTTAAGAGCCTTGATCAAGAGTTCCTGAAACACCCCGATCCTATCCGAAGGCCGCTTCTCCTCCAGCCCCTTGTCAAGTTCCTCCCCCTTCATCTTAGTATAAAAAGAAGAAGCCAACCTATCCAAATAATCCTTACCCATTATCTCCTATTCTCAAATCCATATTGAGCAATAGCCAAAGCATCAGCCGCCCAAAGAGTCATTTTGAATTTTGGGAACAAACCTTGCATCTTGGCTTTGATGCGGTTCTTATGCGATTGTTTACTCTCACCTTTTTTTCCTGATAGTCCAAGAGCCTTCTGCCATTTAGTTGGACTCACCTTTATAGTCGAAATCCCACAAGCAAGTAGAGCCATCTCCAAATGCCCGTTATGCCGTGCAAAAGTAGCCGTAGCCTTACTCGACTGCCCCGGCATTCCCATACCTACATCTTCAAGATAGCACCAAGAAGGATTTCTCTCTTTAAGCGCATTAAGTATATCAGCAGGAGTAGAAGGCATCTTAATGCACTCCAAAAGATTGCCATTGCTATCCAAAACCGCAAGCCCACCACTCTGACCTGGATCTATGCCGAGTATCTTATCGCTCATCACTCAAAATCTCCCTTATATCTTCAAGTGTTTCCATCTCCTCCAAAGCCTCCTCATGCGCACTCTGCTCCTCCGCGCCCTCTGCGTGAGCCACCATCCGGTCCCGCATCCTCTCCAAAGCCACCACATAATCCAGCGCAAACTCCACATCAATAGTAATAGAAGTAGCATAGAAAATATGCGTCACAAAAAGCCCAAGATGCCCCTCATCCCCACGCATAGCAAGCACCTTCCCATACATCTCATTATCGTCGCGATAAGACACCCCCCAATCCCCGGAGACAGTCTTAATCCGCAAATAAGAATGCAAAGAAACCTCCTCCCTCACAATCTCAAAATTCCCCACCCTCGCCACAACATTATATCTTTCCGCTTCCCGAGCCTTGAAATACTCGATAAGAGAATCGCTCATATCTTTCTCCCCATTCAAATTCTTCTTTCCCATAAAAATCAATTTTTAATCTCTCTTACTGGCTACGGCTTCAGCCGTAGAATAAAAATACTCAACCTTAAACGGCTCTCCAATCCAATGCCGCTCGCCATCCTTATCATCATAGAAAGGCGCAGACCCATTCGGAAACGGCAAAAGCCGACCATCATCGCATTTCAGCAACACATCGTATTGCCAAGGATAAGGATTCCAATCAGCGACAATCTCACCGACCGCCTCCTCCGGCTCCACTTCTCCGTGAACCACCTTCCGAAACCGCGCCCTAAGCCCGATATGTTCCCTACTCGGATTAAATCTTTTCCATTCCTCAGCCATATTCATTCCTCCCAATCCTCATCAACATCAACAGGCGCATAAGGCATAGAATTGAACCCGA
>CAYSFO010000107.1:0-1904 GCA_964430695.1 uncultured Muribaculaceae bacterium
CAACCGCCGTGGCTTTTCCGCAGAAAAGCGAATCCCTCCCACTGCGCCAAAGATAAGGCAACCCCATTAGGGGTTGCCTTATCTTTTGATATGGAGGGATGAGAACCCCTTGGAGTTCGATCTACTGGCCCTTGGCGGCTCTGCCCTTTAGGGCCAGTTGATATCAGCACAGCCGATGCTCCCTCCCACTGCGCCAAAGAGAAAATGCTAACGAAATGACCCTGCGGAAGATTCTTGCATCCTCAATTCCCGCATCATTTTCAGGATGTCCTCATCATTCATCGAAAGTAGGAAAAGGGCTGGCAAAGGCACTCTTAGCTCCACCGCTATGCTCTCCAGTGTATCAAGGCTTGGATTGGCGTAGCCATGCTCAATGTCTCTTAAGCGGGATACACTTATCTCCGCACCATATGCCAAGTTCTCTTGCGTGATCCACTTGGCGCTCCGTAATTTTAGAATGTTTTTTCCAATTTCGACTGAATACAGCATAAAATCCCTCCCGAGCATAACTTAGAGGAAATTTGCCTATAATTCCAGCCAATATATTGTCGTTCCCAATTTTCATTTTGTAATGAATAAATAATCGGCATAACTTTTGCAACAAAAAGCCCCCTCCGGGAGCCATAACGGCTCCCGAAGGGGGCTTTTCATTCTACTGTCAGTTCTCCGACTGCCCGTCGGCGCTCTTGTCCAGCTTATCCATGAGGGCGGCAATGGCCCGTTTCATCCACCCGGAGATAGGTGTGCCAAAGACCATGGCAATCTTGATACGCATTGTATCAAAATTGCCGTGGTCTTTTTTATATCAAAATGTATTACTGCCGGGCACCTCGTTTTCTGGGGTAGGGCTCTTTTACGTCTGTAAGCCCTAAAAGATAATCCACGCTGGTCTGATGATAGACCGCCAACTTGATGAGCACCTCCGTCGGGATATCACGCTTTCCCAGCTCATAGGAGGAATAGCAAACCTGTGTACACTCCAGATATGCCGCAAGGTCTTTTTGATAGAGGTCTTTATCCTCTCGCAAATCCCGTATTCTTTGATACACCATCTACAGTTCCTTCTCGGTGTTGATTGTGTAGAAGGCCTTTTTGCAGGATTGTTTAGAAAAATGCCAGAGTTCAGCGGACATCAAAAATTTGGCGCGTTATACAACCGGAACCAGGCAATGCGCCGACCACTACCAGTGCGACCCCATTTCAACCACTGTCGACTTGTCTAAAGTGAAGCCGGGAGTTAAGTATGTCATCAAGTGTTTTATACACTTGGGTTTGTATGCTGCGTGGAAGCTGGAGATTGGTCGAGGTAATGGGAAATACATTGTTTACAAGAAGGATCTTATCGCCATGCAAAACGAGCTGGAGTGCCACTACAAGGAAGTGACACTTGGCGACCAGGGGAAATTCTACCTGTTCCGAGGAGAAGAGGGCGCTATAAAATTCTTCAAAGAACACCTTCTGAAGGATTATTGAAACCTGAAAATGGCGGGCTTGATTGCATCATAACCCAGGAAGTTACATCGAACCATCCGGTGGTTGCATCGCTACCCTGGGGGTGCATTGTATTAAAATATATCACCTTTGCCAAATAAAAGAGGCGTCCCGTTTGGGACGCCTCTCTTATTTGAAACAGGGGATGAGAACCCCTTTAGGTATTTCCCTTCTCCACCATCTCCTGATATCCCAGCCCGAAGGTCTCCATGGCGTCCAGGATGGGCCGCATGGACTCTCCCAATTCGCTGAGAGAATACTCCACTCTGGGCGGGACTTCCGGATAGACCGTCCGCACCACGATTCCGTCCTCCTCCAAGGAGCGTAGGGAATCGGTCAGCACCTTCTGGCTCACACCCTCCAGGCTCTTTCTCAGTTCGTTGAACCGCCAGGGCCGGGCGCGCAGATTGCGG
>CAYSFO010000108.1:0-1894 GCA_964430695.1 uncultured Muribaculaceae bacterium
CTTGGGAAGAAGAAATTTGCAGAGGTGCTTGGGAAGCTGGTCTACAAGCCACAGGGCAAGGTGACCTTAGTGCCGGAATCGGACAAGAGGCAGGAAATAATGGCAGCAACCGCAGAGGCGGATTTTAAGGAGGAATAAATACCATGAGTAATGAAAATGCAAACCTTACAAAAGTGATCGTACCGTGCAGGTTTTCCTATCTGCATTGCTGGGAACCAAATGCTGTGAGCGATGGCGACCCCAAGTATTCCGTATCGGCCATCATACCAAAGTCGGACACAGAGACCATCGAGAAGATCAAGAAAGCCATCGAGCAGGCGAAGAAGGATTCCGTCTCCAAGTGGGGCGGCAAGGTTCCGGCGAATCTGAAACTGCCTTTAAGGGACGGCGACATTGACCGCCCGGAGGATGAGGCGTATGCGGACAGCTATTTCTTCAACGCCAACAGCAAGCAGGCACCGCAGGTGGTGGATAAAAACGTACAGCCCATCCTTGACCAGTCGGAGGTATATTCCGGGTGCTATGGCAGGATCAGCGTGAACTTCTACGGATTTTCCACCAACGGCAATAAGGGCATTGCGGCAGGTCTTGGCAATATCCAGAAGCTGCGTGACGGGGAGTCCCTTGGCGGCAGGACGAATGCAGAGGATGACTTTGACGCGGTGGAAGTGGATGATGAGGAAGATTTTCTTGGATAGGCATATCGGGGCGGCGGTTTTCCGCTGCCCGCCATTCCGTGAATATACACAGGAAGGAGCCATGAAATGGGACGAATCTTAGCAGCCGATATCGAGTGCTTCAGCGATGTGGATTTGATCAAATGCGGGGTATACGCTTATGCGGACAGCCCTGCTTTTGAGATTTTATTGTTTGCCTATTCCTTTGACGGAGGGGAAACACAGATCATAGACCTGGCGCAGGGTGAGCAGCTCCCGGCAGAGGTGGAGGATGCCATCTTTGATGTGTCTGTCACCAAGACGGCATACAATGCAAATTTTGAGCGCACCTGCCTTTCTAAGCATTTCGGGAGATACCTTCCCCCGGAGTCCTGGCATTGCAGCGCGGTGCAGGCAGCCATGCTCGCCCTGCCCCGGTCACTGGAGGATGTTGGCAGGGTGCTTGGTCTGGACGAGCAGAAGATGAAGGAGGGAAAGGAACTGATCCGGTATTTTTGTGTGCCGTGCAAGCCGACAAAGGCAAACAGCGGCAGGACCAGAAACCTCCCCTGCCATGCGCCGGAGAAGTGGGAGCTTTTCAAGACCTACTGCAAAAGGGATGTGGACGTAGAGAAATCCATACGGAAAAAACTGCATAATTTCCCTATCCCGGAAAGCGAGATGGAACTGTACCGCTTAGACCAGCGCATCAATGACCGTGGCGTTCTGGTGGATATGGGGCTGGTGGAACAGGCCATTGCCTGTGAGCGGCTCCATAAGGAAGTGGTGACGAAACGCGCCTATGAACTGACAGGATTGGAGAACCCCAACTCCGTGGCGCAGCTCAAAGGCTGGCTTGGGGATATGGGGATGGAGGCGGAGAGCCTTTCCAAGAAAGCGGTGGCGGATATGATAGCGGAAACGGATGGGGAAGTGGAGGAACTGCTCAAATTAAGATTATTAATGGCAAAAACATCTGTGAAGAAGTATGAGGCTATGGAGCGTTCTGTCTGTTCTGATGGACGGGTACATGGCTTATTGCAGTTTTACGGAGCCAACAGGACCGGAAGGTTTGCGGGGCGCTTGGTCCAAATCCAAAACCTACCGCAGAATCACATACCCGATCTGGAACTGGCGAGGGAGCTTGTGAAGCAGGGTAGATTTGAAGATATAGAACTTTTATATGATTCCACACCGAATGTTCTCTCGGAACTTATCCGCACAGCTTTCATTCCAAA
>CAYSFO010000109.1:0-1879 GCA_964430695.1 uncultured Muribaculaceae bacterium
AAGGGAAAAATCTTATCAATCTTATTGCTAGCTATCGAAATATCTCCATTCTCATATATCTTAGAAAGGTCTTCTGCTTTTAGAGAAGGCCCATTGCAAATTATGAACGCCCTTTTACCAGCATGTTTATTTCTCAATTCCATAAGGAGATTATCAGATTCTAACTTCCGAGATGATCTTTGAAATAATTGAAGAGAAATATTATTCCTAAGGAACTTTATTACCTGATACCTGACAGAACTTAAGCCAGACCTTATTTTTTTTAGAGGATTCATTGATAATAATTATTTGTCTTTAAGAGGATAAGTATAGGTACATAGTTATGATTTTTCTAGGATACTAATGATCAATCCATAAACTCACCTACTGAACCATTCCCGCCAGTCTTATTACAGATAAAGTTGGTTTTTTCTTTTATTTGTTTTATAGCAACTGCTGGACACCCTATTCCAATAATCCTTTTCCCTCAAGTATTGTTTTCTTATAGATTTGCTCAGCAATATAGAAGTCGAGAGGAGTATCAATATCAATGGCTTCTATATCTGATGTCTTCACGAAATTTGGACTTTTCCCTATGATATTTCGATTTCTAATCAAATCATCTCTACCGACTACCGTCACGCCAAAATTTAAGGCTACCACGTCAGGGAGATCTTGGGAATTTGGGGCATTAAGTGGGTCATAATTTAATGGTTTTCCATCAAGCCAAAGAAATTCTTTAACACTTGATACAGTGGAAATGCAATCATAATCTCCACGGTTCAAATAAGCGTTGATACACTTTGTGAATGTTTCTGGTTTAACAAATGGTGATGTGCAGGGAGAATAAATAAAGATATCGGTATCTGTTACTTCTCCTAAGTGACGAAAGAACTCACTCCCTGAACATGCTGAAGAAGCATAATACTCCTCTCTGCGATGGGTCTTGACTCTCTCTCCATAATTACTTTCAACAATATTTATGGCTTCCTCACTGTTGGTATTGACGATGATCTCATCAATTTCTGGAACCTGCAAAAGATTTTTTATCTTTAGCTCCATTAGATTTGTGTTTGCGAAAGGACGCAGATTCTTATCCTTTACACGTTGAGATCCGCTTCTGATTGGGATTACTGCTGTAATTTTTTTCTTCATATTTTTGAATTTAAGTGTAAGCTATTATCTTACCGCGTTGGGGATTTTCAGCCGATTGAGGGTCGGCTGAAGAAAAATTTTCTTGGATTATGCTGTCCCACAGATTGAAATCTGGGGTTTATGAATATAGGATAACCTCTCCGAGGTTTGAGTGTTGGATTGTAGGGGAGCAATCGACATGGATCCTTTTCACCAGCCGCCATCCCGATTCTCAATGATTAATGATCAATTATCAATGATAATTATATGGTTGTCGTCCTTGCGTCTTATCGTTCTTGTCATTGAAACTTGATTCTTTGTCCTTAAGTCTTCGGTAAAGCGAGATTAGGTCAGCCACTTGTTCTTTAGCCTTTGCACGTGCCTGAGCCTCCATATCGGCTCTTTTCTCAGCGGCCGCATCACGCTCCTCCATCCTTGCAAGGCTCCACTTTAGGTCCTCGTGATACCTGTTGGCCTGCTCCCGCTGCAGTCGCAGTTCCTCACGGACACCGGCAAGCTGGTCCGTCAGCATGCTGTTCTGGTTAACATATAGTCAAGGAGTTTGTCAGTTGAAGTTGTCATCGTTTTCTGTTTTCTTAGTGCTCTACGTTTCCTGGGTTCTTGACTCTTAACCCTTGACTCTTTGAAGCTATACTTCATTGGTTTGGTGTTTACACCAGCGAACCTGTGGTTGGACGCTTACTCTATATACTTACAATTCATAGAAGAAGAGAGATTCTATAATATGTCCGAATTCCTTTTGGCG
>CAYSFO010000110.1:0-1879 GCA_964430695.1 uncultured Muribaculaceae bacterium
TAGCTGTGGAGATGTCGTGATTATAGGAGACAGGAGTAAAAAGCGGGGTTGACGGGGAGGGGGTGTTGGCATATAATGGAGATATACAGATATTGACCGGCCTGAAGAGGGTCGGGTTTTCGTTGCGGAGAGGCCGGGATTAGTATTTAGAGATGGATACGGTTCCAGATACGGATACGATTCGGACTTAGCGCGACGGATCTAACTAAAGAGGAGAAAAGATGGAAGGTTTAGACCTAAAACAACTGACCGAGATGGTACATGTAATCGCCGAGGAGAAAGGCTTGCCGGAGGATGTCGTGCTGGACGTAGTGCAGATGGCAATTGCGGCAGCTTGGCGAAAAGATAATGGCGACAAAGAGATGACCGTGCGGGCGATTCTCGACACGAAGACGGGCAAAGCGACGGTTTATGTGAGTCGAGAGGTAATCGAGGACGGTCTAGCTTATAACCCAGCGACGGAAATTCCGCTTGAGGAAGCGAAGAAGATTAAAGAAGACGCAGAGATCGGGGATATAATCGAAGAATCGACCGAAGTAACTCATTTTGGTCGGGTGGCGGCGATGGCGGCAAAGCAGGTAGTAATTCAACGTCTGCGCGAGGCGGAACGCGATGCGGTTTTGTCGGAGTTTGAGGATAAGATTGGCACTGTAGTAACGGGAATTATCTCGCGGGTGGAGCCACGGGTGGTGCGAATTGACCTCGGACGTGCGAATGGGATTATGCCGCGTAGTGAGCAGATTGATGGTGAATATTATACCGTTGGCGAGCGTATTAAAGTCTATATTAAGGGTGTGGAACACGACGACGCAAGAGCGCAGCTCATTCTCTCACGGGGGAGTACTGATTTTATTGAATATTTATTCCGCCAAGAAGTACCGGAGTTGGATAGTGGTTCGGTCGAGATTAAGGGTATCGCGCGCGAAGCTGGTCGCCGAACTAAGATTGCTGTTCGGTCAACTACGCCGGGGGTGGATCCGGTCGGTACCTTCGTCGGTGGGCGTGGGGTGCGCGTACAGGCGATCATGAATGAAATCGGCGATCGTGAGAAGATTGATATTATCAACTGGAGTGACAACCCTTCGGAGTACATCCGCGAGGCGTTGAGCCCAGCGGAAGTCGTCAAGGTAGAGATTAACGGTAAGAAGGCGAAAGTATATGTCACCGAGGAGCAGCAGTCGATTGCGATTGGCCGCCAAGGACAGAACGTGCGCCTAGCGTCGAAGTTGACAGGATTCGATATTGACATCGAGCTGGCAAAGGCCCCAGAGAAAAAGAAACGCAAAAACGCTGAAGATGCCCTGCTGAACGCGCTGAGCGAGGCGGATGAGGAGGAAAGTGTGGAGAATACGGCAACCGTAGAGAATAAGGATGCGGCCGACCCAGAAGTGGCGGACAAGCCGGAAACGCATACTGAGGAAATCCCAGAATCGGTAGAAAAGGCTGACGAATCGGCAGAGGAACAGCCTGCCGAGGGTCTGAATGAAGTTGTCGAGATTGACAGTGAAGAGAATACTTCGAGCGAAGTAGAGTAGAATTTGAGCTGGACTGGGGGTCATAGCATGAAAAATCCCGTCTCCTATAAAGGAGGCGGGATTTGCTGAGAAAGATAGGTTAGTCCAGTCGGCCGAAATCGAGGATTAGGCTCAAGGGCCGTCGAAGTCGACTAAACTGGGGTTCTGTCTTTTGAACTCGAGGACGGTCAGAGCCCACTTAGCAGGTGTGAGGACTTTCTCCGACCAAAGGTAGACTATAATCAGTTCAATTACTAACAACTCTAAACAGATTATAGCGACCGAAATGGTTGTGGACGAGGTCTCTCGATTCATGCTGCACACAACTTGACGCAGACCGATCTCTACAAAAGAGAGGTCGAACG
>CAYSFO010000111.1:0-1876 GCA_964430695.1 uncultured Muribaculaceae bacterium
AAGGCAAACGACTGCGGATTAATACCCGTAACGATTCTTGTTTTGCCGTAACCGCTTACTTCTGCCGCTTCATAGTGATTTCCGCTGTAAATCAGATTAAAACCGTAACAATCCCCCATATCTTGTGAGGTTTCCGGTCTGCCAAGCATCACAAAAGGATTCGCGCGGTTAGAAGAAGTCCCTGTATAAGAGGCATTCACATGTTTTCCGGCCTGCATCCGTATATCGGTCCGCTTCATTTCTCTTGCCCATGCGCCCGTGAATGTCGCGAAAATAAAACCCGACATATCGAAATCCAACTGCATACTCATAAGTCTCGTCAGTCTGACCGTATCATTGCTTTCATTTACCAGTCTGGCGCTCCGTGTGATCACATCAAAGTCCTCATAAACATAATAATGCAGTTCCAGCAAAAGATGATACGACCAATCTTTTAACGTAATA
The DNA here is from genome assembly GCA_964430695.1 of uncultured Muribaculaceae bacterium. Classification (GTDB taxonomy): domain Bacteria; phylum Bacillota_I; class Bacilli_A; order RF39; family UBA660; genus MGBC108787. Next base: position 445 of record CAYSFO010000111.1, read on the forward strand.
CAAAGATGCTCCACTTCTCCTTTTTCATCATAAGAGCCCGGCAATGTTTGATATGGCTCTTTTCCCTTGCTAATCTCGGCTTTCTCAAACAGGAAATCGGAAGTATAGCTTCCGTCAGCATGAGTCACTTCCAGAAACGGTTCTCTGATATCGCCTTTTCCGTAAGACGACATTTCCAGACAGATATCTTCCAGTGAAAAATTGCCTGCTTCCCGCTTATCTTTCGTCTGCTGTCCTGCCGTCTCATCGCTGCCGCCTGCTCCGCAGTAAGCATTTGTATTTCCCGGCAGAAATGTATGCTTTTCTGTCAAAACTTCAACATTCGCATCCTCCGGCAGCGTAATCTTTCTCCCATAATATAAATGCTCCAGATGCCCCGTCTCCAATACCCGGAAACAGTAACTTGTATTCTTAGTCTCTAATAGGAAACATTGATTTTTTCTCTGAATCATAATTCACCTCTCTGTTACGCTTCACCCGCTTCCGACGCACGCTTTTGCTTAATTTCCCCTGCAATCTCTTCCACCTTTTCCTCGGTAAGGATATATTTTCTGTGGAAAAGAAATACTGCAAGCAACAGTCCCACAATGGGGATTACCGTCATGGTCATTCGCAGACCGAACACGGAAGATCCTGCCACCTGTGCTGCTGCCGTGTCCGTTGTATCGCTGCTTAAATTACAGACTTCGAGGCATACCGAAGCAACCATCGCTGCCACACCGGAAGCAAGTTTCACTACAAATGTCTGCATAGAGAATATGACACTCTCGTCACGTCTGTTATTCTTTAATTCACCATAGTCTACCGTATTAGCGAGGAATACCGTAGTCAGCACGGTTAACATACCGAATGCCGTAAATACGAAGAATGCAGGCACAAACAGAACAAAAACATTCGTAAGTCCCAGACACATAAGTGTAAACAGTATTGCATATCCTGCAATCGCCATAACGAAGCTCACATAAAATACCTGCAAAGAACTGATGAACTTACGCAACATCGGATAAAACAGCATCATGGATAAAATCTGGATGCCGCCGCCAAACATATTAAAAAGTGTATATCCGTTATACCATGCATCGCCGCCGAAATCGTATTTAAAGAAATAGATCAGCAGATTCGACGTAATATACAAAGAACAGTTGATCAGCACAATCGAAATTACCACGATCATGGTCTGGTCATTCTGTATGAGTGCCTTAAACATCTGTCCGACAGACGGCGCATCCACATCCACAGTGGATTTCTCTTTGATATTGATACAGGTAATGACAATAAATACAACGAATAAAACAGCTATAATGAATGCAAATATCCGGAAGCCGCTGCGTTCATTACCCTGTCCAAGCGCCTGCACGCACATCATGGTAATGATCGTGATGAGTGCCGAACCTACTCCTGCGCAGGAACGTGCCAGCGTGGACAGTCCTTC
>CAYSFO010000112.1:0-1864 GCA_964430695.1 uncultured Muribaculaceae bacterium
GACCGTTGATTACGCTGGAGCCGGAGCAGATCCACGAGATTTTGCCGAAAATGATTGAGGGGGGTTGGTCGGCGCGAAAAGTCGAGCAATATATCGCCGAGAATAAGAAAAAGAGCTCGGCTCGCGCGGTGAAAGTGAATGAATTTTTGAAGGAAGAAGCGAAATTGGGGCGGAAATTTGGCGTGGAAGTGCGAATTCGGGGGCGAAGCGTGACGCTAAGCGCGAAGAATGATGGGGAATTTCAGGAACTGCTAAAGACTTTGGGGGAATAAAAATTTGAACAAAAAGCCCCCGACAAATTAATGCCGGGGTTGTAGTTAGCTTGGGCCCGTTACTGATTGGTATCGCAGATTATGGTGACGTTGTTGCTTCTATATGTGGCATGATGTAAATCTGCCACGATGCGGACTACGGCACTGGTGCGTCGAACTTTGTTTCCTTTGGGGAATGTGTACTTATATGTTAAAAGCACGACCCCATCGGGTTTCAGTTCTTTCATGATGCGGCATATCGTGTGGTGTGATATTCTTGGTTGGAACCAAGATATATTGTCCGGCATCAGAAAGCTTTTTGGGAAATCGTATACTATTTCGGCGTTTGCCTTCAGATAGTGCTGAATTTCCTCGATTTCGCTGAAGGTGAGTTCGATTTTAATAGTATAGGCCCGGTAATACATATGGATCAGCTGCGCTTTATTGCGACGATCCTCGTCGGTGTACGCATACTTACTAATAAAGTATTCCTGAGGGAATCTATTGGTTGAAGTAGCGATGGGCCGCTTCAGGATGTAGCTGGTAATTATCAGGAGCAGGGCGTAGCTACCGAAAGTTATGGCAAACAACACCGATATGAAGATAAGAGCACCTATGGTTGTCAACAGCTTATTGGTGCTTGTATCCAAATCCTGGTTGATAAGATTCCAGCAATTGGGGTACGATGCCTTCAGTATACTTGATGCAAAGAAATAGGCGGTGACCCCAATAATAATTGTCAGTATGGCGATAATGACAAGGGTAATATTTGCGGTGGTATTTCTGACTCTTTTCATGGAAAATTCCTCCTTTGGGGTGTATTTGGTAAAGTGCGTGGTTTTTGACAACAAAATGGCTAACTACGTTTCTATTGTATCATAGATTGGTTAAAAAGTCAATAGTAATTATGGTTTCCTCTCTATAATAACGTTGGGGCTTTGGCTGGGAGAGTATAAAAGCATTGACTTTTTCGGCTAAGTGTGCTATAATGGGAGGGTAGAACAAGAGGGCTTTGTCCCTTGGGGTTTGGCGGGTTAGATTTTCGCCAATAGCTCACTAGTATTATTTTATAAAAGGGGGTAAATGTATGTTTACTAAGAGAAAAGACAGGATGGTGAAGGCAGAAATGATGGTCGACTGGATAAACGGGATGAACGAAAAATATCCCAAGGCAGTGGGCTGTAAGTGCGAGCTGGTAGATATGCCAGTTGAGGCTAAGATGGTTCGCTCTACGATTGTTTTTGCAGTTTCTGCAGCTGTGGCATTTGTACTGGGTTTTGCTACTGAATTTGGACCGAGCAGGGGGTTATTGTCGGTTCTCATAGCGGTTGGATTACTTCTGAGCGTTGTGGCGTTTGCGTGGGGTACATTTGGCATGTTCTGGTACACGTATCACATAATGATAAAGAAGCCTTGCGGACCATTGGAATTTGGATGTTCCAGACGGGAATTAAAGTGGTTGGGCCAGCTTCTTGATGAGGTAAATTTGAGCGTAGAAGAATATTTGGCTGCAAGAAGGTAAACTTAGTATTCATGAGCCAGTGAATAGCTGGAAAAATGGGTAGGCCCTTTGTGGTCTGCCCAGTTTTTATTGGGGGGAGAATGAATTTTTG
>CAYSFO010000113.1:0-1852 GCA_964430695.1 uncultured Muribaculaceae bacterium
TGTCGGTGAAACTTCTGATGTTGGCTGGGACGTCCGTGCCGAATGGGAAGAAGCTCGTCGTGTTCGTGGCTGGCAAGCCATCACCTTCACTGTGCCCTCTAATGTCGCATATAACAGTAGTAATGTTACCGGAGACTTGACTAGCCACAGTGCGCCTGATCCTTGTAGTTTCTATCGCAAAGCCGGTTGGGGGCCAAATAACACTTGGTGTGGCGTCATTGGCGGCCGTTCCGCCTCTGGTGACCTTGGCGAATCGGGTACCCATGAATATGACCAATCACAAACCATTGCCCTGCAAGACTACGTTGGATATAAGTATTGCGCCTCGTTTGGTTATTATTGGGAATATTGGTTCACTGTCTCTTATGACGACGATGATAACTGGCAGCCAGAGGGTAAAAACTACTGGACCAATTTCAACGCTGCCTGCCGTACTATCGCCAAGAAGCCTTCCGTCGCTTTCTGGAATTCCGGCACTCTCTCTAATGGCGGTATCAAGACTTCGCTTTCTCCCCGTATTATTGGCGTTGGTGCTCTTCAGACCGCTAGCCGCAATCAATTCGATTTTCTCTACGGTTCATGGGCCGAACATCTTGCGGCTGTAGGCGGAATCAATGGGACCACTTCTACTTTCGGTTCTGGCAGCTCACTCTCTCGCGGTAGCTCTAGAAGCGCCGGCTTCTACAATGATATCTACCCCCGCTCTCCAATGACCATCGCAAACACCACTACTACTCTAGGTAACTCCGGCATCCGCACCAGCAATACTCTGCGTACCCGTCTCAATACCTACCTCAGCAATCGCCCCAACATTGGTAGCATCAATAACTTACCCGCAGTCATCAATAGTGGCACTTACATCCTCAATGTCTCCGGCGACCTGACTATCAATCGCAACATCGTTGTGTCCGGTGGCCCATACGCCAGCATTTATCAAATCCCTCAAGTCGTCATCTTCGTGAGTGGGAATGTCAATATCACGGGTGGAGTTACCGAGATTGATGCCTGGATTATCGCTAGTGGCACGATCAATACCTGTTCCGATTTCCAATCTAGGTCCACCCAGACCGCCTCAGTAGTCTATAACACCAATACCGCCTGCGATCGTCAGCTCGTTATTAACGGCCCCGTCATGGCAAGCAAGGCTAACCTCCGTCGTTCCTACGGTTCCGATCCGATTATCCAGGGCGCCCGTTATACCCCAGGCGAAATCTTCAACCTCTCCGGTGAAAATTACCTCTGGGCCTATGCCCAAGCTGGCCGCTACAACTCCAGCTATACTGAAGCTTATTCGCGCGAACTAGCGCCGAGGTACTAAAATGCGACTAAAATCCCTATTTACCCCAAAATCAAAGAGCCAAAAAGCAGCAAGCCATAGTCATAGCACCACCGACTCCCCGGAGTCGAGCGAGCGCCCAGGCTTCACTATGCTCGAAGTTACGCTCGTCCTTGCATTGACCGGCCTACTCCTGGTCGGCCTGCTCGGTGGCACTGCTGCTGCCATCCAAACTCAGCGCTACAATGACTCCGTGCGCTCCTACGCCGAGTTCCTTCGCACTATGTATAGCGAAGTCATCAACCCTGCTTCGCTCGGTCTAGGTAATTCCAGCAATAAATACGCCATCGAAGGCGGAGGGAACTTCGCTATCTATGGCAAAGTTCTTGTCTTCGGTTACAACTATGGTTCTGGTACTAGTAACGAAGACGACACCCGCAGTGTCTATTCGGCTACTCTAATTGGCGACGCTAATCCCCCCAGTATTTCGGTGAGTGGTTTTGCTAACGAACTCGCCGCCGTCCAGGCTGAACTTTTCTGTGGCAAACGCATCAATGGCGAAGAAAAAATCAGCAC
>CAYSFO010000114.1:0-1800 GCA_964430695.1 uncultured Muribaculaceae bacterium
GACCATATACGGGGGAAATTAGGTTTCGTAAACACTATGAGAATACTTACATCTAGGCTACATCTAGTAGCCTAGCTCATATCTTGTTACTGAATTATATTTTTCCGCCCCACTCTTGCTCAGTTTGTCGCATATCGTCTTCCCATTCAGCCTCTCTCATTGACTCCTCTAGTGAGCCTACATCGTCATTACTTGGGTATAAAGGATTCCAATTCATAGCCTTATTGTAGCCCGTAAACCTAGATAATGCAATTTTCCGCCGCCTCTGCTAGTATCTTCCGTATAAAAACCTACTACGCATAAGACACATACACGCATTTTAGCCTAGTATTACACCCCGGTAGTATAAACACCCACCTCATGGCTTAAAGTGGCTCAGAAGGGCTTTATACGCGTCCTCAGAGCATTTCTAAACATAGACTAGAGTAATACTCCAGCACTATTGTTATACATTGAAAATACCCCTAATTCGCCTAGGGGTATTCTCTTTGTTGAACATGCTTAGACTATTGAATTTCCGCAAGCTTCTTGGTGACTCTAGTGGTTACTTCTAGATAGTAAGCCCAATCAGAGGCTGATAAGTTGCTTTGATTGTAATCTTTGACTGAATCGGCAAACTTAGCATAATCTTGCATTAGTGAGGAGTATTCAGAAAGCATAGATGTAGTATCAGAGGAATTCTTGTATTTCTTCATGAAATCTACATACTTATTCATAAAGCTCTCATAATCAGCCATTACCTTACGGAAATTGGCATCCGTAGAGCTAGAGTTATTGCTTGAGGACGAACTGCTACTTGTTGAAGAACTTGAGCTATTATCGGTTGTCGAGGAGCTTGGGAGAGATCCTTTGCCGTCAACGAAACCCATACGGACATCTGCATCTTTTTGGAAAACCCTATCCGGTATCCTATTGTCGTTACAGGTTTTGGCAAAACTATAACGGGTCTGAGAGCCACTTTCGACATAATATTCACCACCAATAGTACCACTATTACCCTGAAAAGTTAGGTTGTATGGTTTTATAGCCTCACAAATTTCTGCAACGGTTTTATTGCTGTAATCTTCCTCAGCAAGATTCTTATAATGCCACTTTAGACTTACAGTATGGTTATCTTCGTTGTAGTCATATGTATCGACAAAGCCATATGTGTTATCGCAATCTATTTTCGGCGCAGAACTAGACCGACCGTTGATCGGCTCTACGACCTTCCAGCCATGCTCATTTGCAACAGAGCAAGCTTCCGCGATAGGCTTGTCGGTTAAATCGACTATCTTATAATCCTTCTGACTAACATTTGTCGCTATAACTACAATTGCAACAATTACTATTACGATACTACCTACCACTCCACCAACAAGCCACCGAAGCTTCTTATATATTGGCTTCTTACCATTTTCTAATTTTTGTGTCAAATTCTTATTAGGTTTATTACCCATAGAAGCCTCCCAGCTCATTAAATAACTTGCCCCAAAGCTGAGTGAAGCACCCGCATTGGGTGCTTTGAACTCAATTTTCTACAGAAAGGCGATAGGCCTACTGGAGCGGATGCTTCACGCAAAAGCCTATTCTTTGCTGCAAAGCAGTTGACTTTGCACCTTTCTATAAAAAATTTGAATTCAAAGCTAACATCATTATACACGATTCTCTGTCAAATTGCAATAGCCAAACAGATTACAATCTATCGCATTTGCAGATACATAAAGCCTTTGCTACCCCTATTGCAAAATCTTAATAAAAGTGATAAGATATAACCTAATGAACGAGAATGATTTACAGCAAGAGAACAAAAAACTTAAA
>CAYSFO010000115.1:0-1762 GCA_964430695.1 uncultured Muribaculaceae bacterium
AGTCTGACAAATCTTTTAAAACGTTGCTTTCTGAGAAGACAGGACAGAAAATACTGATACGTCCAAACGTTATTTTGTTGACGGACTGGAACATATTATCCAGTTCAAACTGTACCATTTTCGTTTTGTCGGAGAGCATAGGCGTTTCTTCGGCAGCGGAAATTTTGCCGGTTACTTTCAGCTCATGCACATAGGCAGCATAGTCATTGTCAAATTCATTACGGCAAGGCGCTTTATGTCCTTCATAGACTGCTTTTATCCACTCATAAGCAGTGTAAACATTTCGGTAAGGTTCGCTTGGCGGAGAGTCTACAATAGTATAAAGATACGCGGCATTCTCAAAACCTGCCAGATTTTCATCCACATAACCGAAATTAAAGAACATTTTTACAATCTTAGGTACATTGGAATCGGTAAGGCTTTTGAAAAAGGCGTTACTGTATACTTTATAAAACAGCTTGGTGATCGTCAGGCGCAGCTTTCTGCATGCGTCATCGGTAGCGTTTCTGTCTGTAAGTTTGCTGTATTTTTCAATATTGGCTTTGAATGCGGATGTTGTTTCTTCGTCACACTGTGCATAAAGCAGGATTGTATGCAGGGAATCCGTAAGGTCCGGAACGTCTTCGGGTGTGGACGCTGCTGCGGAATCGGAAGACTGGCTTAACATTTCCAGTTTTTCTTTATATTCTTTGATACGGCTCCGGTACATATCGCGGTCAATGGAATCCTGGCTTTCCAGCTGGATCATCATGGTTCCGAGCGCAGCCGTAATCGCAGTGGAATCCTCGCTGTGTACACCGATCTTATACAAAGTGCTTGCATATAAATCAAAGAAATCCAGATGGTTTTCACTCATTAAAAGATGCGTGATATCTGCTTTATAATCATAAAGCTCACGGCATACCGATATGATTTCATAGACATCCTGACTTGCTTTTAAAAGCATACCAAGCACGAAATCTGCAATCTGTGATTTGGCTGAGATACTTTTCATAATACGCTGTAATTGACCGTAATATTGATGTAGCCAGTTGGGAACTTCATCCTCAAGAACCAGTTCGGATATCGTTTCAAGACCCGGAAGCACTCTGGTGGCAAGTCCGTGTTTGGCTGTGAAACGGCAATATTCGGAATAACTTTTCATCAAATACTGATAAAAGTTGTCACAGTCGAAACGCATCAGTTCATATTGATCAAGAATATCCTGAAGCTGTCTGAACAGTGATGAAACAATCAGATTGGATAAGTCGGATTTGGTACGAAGAAGTTCGAGTAAATTTCCGTCCACGCACGGATAAGATGCAAGCGCCGTATCTTCCGTTGCACGGTAGGTAATAAAATAAGAGTCATAAAAAAGTTCGCAGACGCCTATGACATCTCCTTTTCGCAAATAAAATTCGCCGCCCGGATAGGTGGCGCGTACTGCACCTTTTGCGATAACGTGTAAAGCGGTAAGCGTCTGCTCGCTTTGGATGAGCAGGCTGCCTGCCGGAAATTCTTTTATTGCCATATGGTACCCCCCTTATGTGGAAAAATGATTGTCATCTTTATATTATAAATATTATAAGTCGTTTGTGCGATAAATACAAGAAAAAGAAAGGGTGCCTGTCACCAGTTCATGATTTCTTTTATTCTTTGAACAAGCGTCCATGCTGCCATATGATGCGTTTTTATACTGGGATGGAAATTAACGACATAGCCATCTTCGTCCGTCTGTAAGGTAAAGCGCATCCGGTATACGTTGTTATCACCGCTTTCGTTT
>CAYSFO010000116.1:0-1723 GCA_964430695.1 uncultured Muribaculaceae bacterium
TTTTTTAATTATATACATATGTTTGTGGATTTTGTGCAACTCCATTAACCCTTACTTCTAAGTGTAAATGTGGTCCACTACTATTTCCTGTATTTCCCATTTTCGCTATTAGTTGTCCTTGTGATACTGGTTGTCCTGCAGATACTAGTATTGAATTGCAATGTGCATAATATGTATCTACTCCATTTCCATGTGTTACTATTACTAAATTTCCGTATCCTCCATACCATCCTGTGAATTTTACAGTTCCAGCTGCTGAAGCATATATGCCAGTTCCTTGTGCATTCGCTATATCCATACCTGTATGCATTCCACTACCTCTAACACCAAATCTTGATGTAATAGTTCCTGTAGTTGGTTTTGATAAATATATTCCTATGTTTACTCCATTAGCCGAATTCGTTCCTCCGTAAGCTCCAACACTTCCTGTTGTAGCTACATATGTTGTTCTTGCTGGCTCTACATAAAGATCTTTTACTGCTTTTTCAACTTCTGTAAATTCTTTTACTTCTGTTTCACATTTTTCAGAATATGAAAGTTTGGATTTATTGCTACTGTTTTTCTCTTTTAATGTGCTTATTACTTTTTCAGCTGCTTCTTTATCTGCTACATATATTTTCTCTTCATCTCCTACAGTTATTGTATAATATCTGTAGTATGTAATACCCGTAGCCTTAACCATTTCATATATTTCATTATCACTTGCTACCTTATCTTTTTTTAATAAACATACTCTATATTCTGGTAATGTTGGAATATCTACAAACGCAACATTTTCTCCTTCACCTGTTTTCATATATTCTTTTATCTTATTTTCTAACTTGTCCTTATCTTGAACATATCCAACAAATTCTCCATTAAAAGTAACACTATACATAGGTCTATATACAAATTTTACAATAGCTAAAATTACTACAACGCTAGCTGCTAATATGAACAATAACTTTAATGATGAACGAATATGTACAAATATATTTTTCATTACTCCTAAAATTTTAACTCACTCCTTTAACATGTATAGTTTATATGATTGGTGTTTCTTTTACAAAGGTTATTATTCTTTATTATTTAAAATTATATATTGTTTACTTTATTTTTCTCTTATTTTCTCTTATTTACTAATTAATTATCATTTTTTCTTACAGCCTGTGCAGAAAGAGGTGCTTCAATCGCACCTCCTGTAATACTTTTGTAATATTTCTGTAATATTTTGGTAATATATTTTTTTATTGGCTAACTTCATTTCTTACTTTGTTTATTTCATCCTGAGTTGCTTGACCTGCTGGTGTATAATATCCCTTTGCTGCTGCTACTTTAAACAATTCATATTGAAATGCCTCATCATTATTTCTTATTTGTTGTATTGTTTGTCTTAACTGTGTATTTTCAGACTCTGATATAACCCCTTGATATGTTGTTAATTCTGCTTTTACGCTCTCTAATATATCGTTAACCATATATTTCTCATCCATGTACTTACCTCCTAATTATTTAAAAATGTTAATAATTTTTGTTTTGTTGTTAATGCATCTTGTGCTGATTTTGTAAATAGTTGTTTTACTTGCGGATCTACACAGTTTGACGCATATGAATTTAATTTTTGATATGAAGTATCGTGTGCTCCTATTAAATGTCTTAAATTTTGAAGTTCTACTTGACTTAAATTTGCCATTTTTATCCTTCCTTTCTAAAGTTAATTTGTTATTATTATTAACATTTTTTA
>CAYSFO010000117.1:0-1722 GCA_964430695.1 uncultured Muribaculaceae bacterium
TCATTCTTAATTCATCACCTTTTAATTTAGTAGCTCTATTTAATTTATCTAATTCTAAAACTTCATCAACTAAACCAATTTTATGGTCTTGAAATTTCTTCCTCATATTTTCTTTTACCATTTCTGGATTTTCTCTAACTAGTTTTATATCTATCATAAAATCATATCCTTTCATTATTCATTAGGGTATTGTTTTAGGGCACGGGTTGTCGGGGACAAATTTGCGTAATTACGAAAAAGAAACAAGTATTACTAGGCAATTTTTAAATAAAAACCGGAGGTGTACTAGGGTACATTGAGGATTTTTATTTAAAAATTAACGAAGTAAGACGTAGTTTATTTTTTGTAATTAATGAAATGTGCATATATCTTCACACAACTCAAACCTATGCTTCTGTCCAGTAACATTATCAGGTCTATCTGGAATTATTTCTAAAAACATTTTTTCAGGACGAACCCAAAGCATAGAATCTTCTCTATTATATAAAGGCGAGTATACTACCATTCTTTCTTTAGTTTCACTATCTAGCGCAACATCTCTTACAAAATAATAGTTTCCCTTAAAGTGTCTATACACTTTTCCAATTGTTACATTTTCCATATACTTACCTCCTAAAAATAATTTATAAACAGTTTACTATAAAATTGTATATTTTGCAAGGAAAACTTGCATAAATTGGAATTCCAATGAATATAATAGTAATAAACAAAAAATGAGAAATGTTTGAAAAATAATCAGCATATTACGTCGTTATTTTTAATCAAAAAATGCTCAATGTACTAAATGTACACCTCCGCTTTTTTGATTTAAAATGCCTAGTACTATACTAATTCTTTTTCAAACAATACTGTTCATTAGAAAGGAATGATAAGTATTTATGAGTGATAAATATTTAGAAAAGTACATGAAAGAAATAAAAATTAAGGAGAAAACAAAGGAGGAAACAGATAAAGAGTTAATAAAAAGTATTGTAAAAACAAAAATAGAATTAGTTAATGCAAATAAAAATTTCGAATATGCAGAGGGAGAACTTATAGATTGTTATTCTTATCAAATTAAATCTTTGCAAGCAAAACTAGATTATTTAATAAAAAAAGTTAAACAAAGAGGCTTAATTTTAGATATGATAAATGCAATTTCTATGGAAGATGCTGTATAATTTTAAAAAATATGTTATAATAGAAGTATATAAATACAAGAAAGGATGTGTAACTTTTATGAAACGGAATGTTTTAAGAAAGTTCAAAAAAAATTTTAAGGAGTTCAACGATTCTTATGGCAGGTATGTGTTTCTCGTTGTTGGAATATTAATTCTAACTATTGTATACATATGCTTCCCCAATAATGAGGAAAATACAGTAAAAGCCGAAGAAAAGGCAATTACTCAAATTTATCCAGTAAACCCAGAAGAAGCAGAAAATTCTCAAATTGGCTATATCGAAAAAGAAATAGATACGTCAAAAGAGTATTTCTCTGGTATGAGTGCTCGTATAGCTCATTTAGATGAGCCGTATGTTGTACAAGCTACAATCAGTGAAAATGAGGCAGTTTCGGCAGAAGAAGATGATATTTTACTTCTGGAAAAAACTGTTTATGCTGAGGCACGGGGTGAGCCAGAAGATGGTCAAATAGCTGTGATAAATGTCATAATGAACAGAGTAAAAGCTCCTGAAGAGGTTTATCCAAACAGCGTTCATGACGTGGTTTTCGATAGAAGATTT
>CAYSFO010000118.1:0-1697 GCA_964430695.1 uncultured Muribaculaceae bacterium
CCATTGTTCCTGATGTTACCATTACAGCAGGTATTGGATATATAAATGTTCCTGGCTTCCACATTACTTTTCCCATAAAAATCTCTCCTATCTCTATTTTAATATCTAAAATTATACCATACATTATATGTTTATATCAAATTTAATATGAATAAAGTTTATGTGTTTGTATCTTCCTATTATGCAGAAATGGAAGGACAATATATCCCCCCATTTCTTTGCTTTTACACTTCAAGCGACATAACACGTAATTTGTGGCACAGCTTTACTCGGTACAGCATCAAGTGACAGTGACCTTAATGTCTCGACGTGGGTTGCAGAATAATTAATTGAACCCTTGAGAGCTCCACCAGTAAGAAAAATAACGCTATTTTCCTTTCCCCAGTTTACAAGCCTATAGTAGTTTAGAGTATCTGGCTTGTTGCAAAGATTTTCCCAAGTCTCACCATTATTAATTATTTGCGCCCACAAAAAATCCGTTTCAAATCCTGTACTCATATTTCCTCCAAAAGTCTTGGTAATATCCAGCATTTCTCTAATCGTTATAGTTCCCCATGTCTTTTTAGGAATCAGAATTTTAAACGGTCTGCCATTTTCGTATGGACTACTGTCTAGCCATTGAAATGCCTTACGAATGTTGCCTAAAGTAAATTGTTGCTCTTTATCCTGTCTATCATCTTCAAACAGTTTCCGGTTAATTCTGTAAGGTTCAACATCAAACCATTCTCCTTCAACTGGTCTAATATGTCTCTTTGAAGTGTCCATGCCCTTTTTCCTCCTGTTTTATAAATTTAGAACCAATTGTTCATCGGTGATATTATATCATAAAATATGCTATATATCAATAAGAAGCTCGAACTCTCTTATTATATTAAAAGAGAGAGAATAGTTTATTCTCTCCGTTTTGTTTTTACTCCGAATAGCATGTTATTGATGGCACTGTTCTATTTAGTTTAGAATAAGGTTTACACTCTTTAGTAAATAGAGTTTCAACATATGTTGCTGGAAATTTAATTTCACTAGCTTTAGCACCTCCAACAACAAGTAGAAGACCTTCGGTCCATTCTACAAGTCTATGATATTTAAGGTTATCTGGTTTATTACAAAAATTTACCCAGGATTCTCCATTATCAAGCACTTGCGCCCATCCTAAAATATGTTCAATTCCAATTGTTAAATGATGTCCTAAAGTCTTGCTAACTTTAATTAATTCATCAGTAGTTGGATTTTTCCATATATTGGTTGGAATTAAAATTTCAAATGGCCTAGCATATTTTTCTGGATTAGCATCCACTATTTGAAATACCCTAACTATATGCTGTCTTACTTTTTCTTGTTCCTTATCGCTTCTTTCTTTTTCGAAAATTTTCCGATTAATAGTTTGTGGATTTACCTTAAATGCTGTACCTTCAACTGGTCTTATGCTTTCTTTTGAAGTACTCATTGCCCTTTTTCCTCCTGCATCTATAAATTTAGAGCAAATAGCTCTATGGAAGTATTATATTATAGAATATGACGTATAGCAATATAAAATTTTATTTTTTCTATGTAAAAAGCATAAATTAAGGATAAATTATATTTATCACTAATTTATGCTTTTTACTGCTTTTTCTGACGAGCAATGCTCTCCTGGGCATAAAAAAAAAAAAAACGGAACTAATATTTTCTAAACTCATTCTTCGTTAAGAAAATCTAAG
>CAYSFO010000119.1:0-1689 GCA_964430695.1 uncultured Muribaculaceae bacterium
CTGAACATATGTAATATTGAGCATAAGCGTTAGAAAAATTATAATTTAAATTTACTAAACAGTCAATACAAAAAACCAATTTCCGACGTTTTGAACGTACAATTTAAATGACATAACATTTGAATTGACGAAAACCGATTTTTTTGCCGCAGTTTGCCGTTATTTTGGTTAAATTGCGCAATTATCGCGCAGAAAATAGAACAAATTGTAATATTAATAAAACAATTTTTTTGCAAAAAAATACAAATAACTATTTACAAACGTAAAATAAAATGTTAATATAATGATATTACTTTAAAATGCAAAAAATATACTTTTGAAAAGGAGTTTGTATGAAGAAACGCACTATACATCTTATATCCGGTACGCACTGGGACAGAGAATGGCGCCACACCGCAGAGCAAAGCAAATTGCGTCTTGCCGACCTTATGGACAATATCATTAACATATTGGAAAACAAGCCCGAATACAAGTGCTTTTGCGTGGACGGCGGAACAATCGTAATAGAGGATTACCTTACTATCCGTCCCGAAAACCGCGAACGCGTAAAAAAGCTTATCGAGCAAAAACGTATGCTTGTCGTTAATTGGTACACTTTGCCCGAAATCAATACCGTTGCGCCCGAAGCCCTTGTACGTAACTTGCTGCTCGGACACAAAATGGCAAACGAATTGGGCGGAGGAATGAAGTCCGGTTACACCGCTACCAGCTACGGGCAACCGTCGCAATTGCCTCAGTTATACCGCGGCTTCGGCATCGAAAACGCTATTTTCTACCGCGGAACAAACAAGCATATTTTAACTCCGTTATTCGACTGGGAAGCTCCCGACGGAAGTCAAATATCCACATTGCGTACGTTTGACGAGGTAACGCGCACTAACTGTTTCTTTTACGTACACGGACCCGCCGTTATGGGAAAGGGACTTAAAGACCTTACATACAAATACAATCCCGACGAATTGCCTACTCACATGGCGGATATGAAGTCCTACGAAAAGGCGTTTACGTTGCTACACGAGGACTTCGACTACATACACGACCCCGCAGTGCTTAAAAAGTCGCTTGACGATTTGCTTACTCAAGCGGAGCCCTACGCAATAGGGGACAACATCCTTGCGTTGAATATGGAAGACAACGACGAGCCGTACAAATTCCTGCCCGAGCTTGTTGCGGATATGAACAAGATTTATCCCGACGTAGAAATCGTGCAAGAGGATATGGACAGCTATATGAAAACCATTAGCAACCTGCCCGATTACAAGCGCGCTAAGCACGTAGGCGAATTGCGTTACACCACTATGGAGTACGACAACTTTAACGCGTTGTTAGGTTCGACCCACTCGTCACGTATTAAGATTAAGCTTTACAACGACGATTGCGAAAACAACCTTATTAACCTTGCAGAGCCTCTCAGCTCGTACGCGTCCATTTACGGAAAACAATATCCGCGCACAAACATCGACCGCGCTTGGGCGTCGCTGCTAAAAAACCACGCTCACGACAGCATTTGCGGAGCGGCGGTAGACAGAGCGCACGAGGATATGATGTACAACTTTTCGCTGGCTAAAACGGTTGCGGAAGAATGCACCAACCGCAGCGTAATATCGCTTATGAGCAATATCGACAGCATAAAGGCGTTTAGCAAGGACTGCTACTCGTTGACGCTGTTCAACACCCTGCCCTACGAAC
>CAYSFO010000120.1:0-1661 GCA_964430695.1 uncultured Muribaculaceae bacterium
AGAGTACTTGAAACTGGAGATGAATTATCAGATAAAGTAATAGATATAGGAACTTCAGGACATAGAACATTAGTAAAAACTTTAGATTCAGCAAGCAAAGAACATGTATTAATTACAGGTCAAAATAACTATGGACAATTAGGAAATGGAGCCTTAGTAAATGTTACTAGTCTAATTCCAGTATATGATGAAAATAATGAATATGAAAAACAAGGTTTAGATATCCTACCAGATGATTCAAGGGCAACAGATAATACAGGATATATAGATGAAGACGGAGATGTTTGGACAGTAGGATTAAACAAATCTGGACAAATTGGAGATGACACTTTATATCAAAGAACAAATATTGTTCAAATAGGAGAAATTGCATTAAGAACAGATGAAACAACAATAACAATGAATCCAGCAGATACAAAACAAATAAAAGCACATTTAGAAGATTCATTTAATGTATATATTAAAGACATAGAAACTGGTGATTTAAAATATGAATCATTAAATGATAAAGTTGCAGGTGTAAGTGATTCAGGTTTAGTTACAGCAACTGGAATAGGAAGTACATTAGTAAGAATAACAGATACATCAAGAAATATACAAACATCAGTATATGTAAAAGTAATAAAAGATCAAGAAGATATGAAATATGAGCCAATGGTAGATGGTGGAGCAAATCATTCTGTTGCATTAAAAGCAGATGGAACAGTATGGACATGGGGATACAATAAATATGGACAATTAGGAAATAACTCTACAGCTACAACAGAATCACCAGTGCAAGTATTAGGAAAAGATGGAGAAGGCTTCTTAAGCAATATCCAAATGATAGCAAGTGGAACAAACCATGTTCTTGCATTAAAAGATGATGGAACAGTATGGGCATGGGGATATAATAACTATGGTCAATTAGGTGATAATACACAAATATCAAGATATACACCTGTACAAGTTATGTCAGAAGATGGAGTAAATTATTTAAATGATATTATATATATTGCAGCAGGAAGTAACTATTCTGTAGCAGTTAATAAACAAGGTGAAGTTTTTGCTTGGGGACAAAATGATTATGGTCAATTAGGAGATGGAAGTAAAACAACAAGACATACACCAGTTAGAGTAAAAGCAAACTTAACAGGTATTATTAAAGTTGATTGTGGACTTAGACATACAGTAGCATTAAAATCAGACGGAACAGTATATACATGGGGAGATAATACAAATGGACAACTAGGAGATAATTCAAAAACACAAAGACTAATACCAGTAAGAATGTTAGAAACAGTAAACGATTATGTTTCTGATGCAGTTAGCATTTCAGCTACAAATTATACAACAAATGTATTAAAGAGTGATGGAACAGTAATTGCAGTTGGACTTGGAACAAGTGGACAATTAGGAGATAATACAAAAACAACAAAACAAGTGCCAGTAGAAGTTTTAGATAGTAATGATTTATCAAAAACTTTATCTGGAATTACAGCAATTAAATCTGGAGAAAACACAACATATGCATTAACAAAAGATGGAAATGTATATGCTTGGGGACTTGGAACAAATGGACAACTTGGAAATGATAATGTAGTAAATTCATTATTACCAGTAGCTGTAATGGACAATTTAGGTGAAGATAAACTTAAAAATATTATATATATAGGTGCAGG
>CAYSFO010000121.1:0-1656 GCA_964430695.1 uncultured Muribaculaceae bacterium
CCTGAGCCACCTGCTGCCTTGTATAACCTACGGTGTCTAAGTTTGACATGTTATGCGCTGTCGTATTCAGCGCGTTATTTGATGTTTGTAATCCAGATACGCCTAAATAAAGGCTTCCCATTAATGACATAACGTTACTCCTTAACAAATATTCTTACTGTTTCGCATCAAACGATTTGGCGTTCGTTCCAATCACATCTCCGGTATTATAGGCGCCTCTGTTGTAGTTTGCTGTTTCCGGCGCCGCCTTAATCGAGTGAAGAATGTTCATATTGAACTGCACCATATCCAGAGCACTTTGAATCAGCTCTCTGTTCTGTTCGTTGACTCTTGCCACGTGACGTACATTCGCCTGTAGTTTGTCAAAAACTGCCGCCAGTTTCTGCTGCTCTTCCGGTCTCGTTGCAAGCATCTTAATCAAATCTGCGATTTTTAAAGTTGTAACATCCTTGTTAAGTACATTCGCTATATCATTCACAGCCTCATTTCTTAAATTATCCAAATGGTTGATCCTGCTTACGATAAGCTGTTCTTCATCCGTGATTTTTGCTAACTGTTCCAGATTCTCAGATACAATGACCGGTGTTTTCTGCATGGACAAGTTTAATAAGTTCTCGTATTCCATGCTTTCCTTATCCAAAACATCTATCAAGTTCTCCATTAAGCTTGCCACGCTAAAACCTCACTTTTCATTGTGCATACAGACTGGAACTTTCCTCATACCTCTGCAACATTCTTTCCGCAAAGCTTTCTCCGCTCACGAAATAAGTACCGCTTGCAATTTCGGCTTTCAGAGGAGCGATTAGATCTTCCCTGACATCACTGCTGGCCTTTACTGCTGCTTTTGCAGACTGGAAATCCTTACCGATATTGGAAATCTGTATCTGGTCAGTTCTGCCGCTCTTTGATGATGCAGGTGCTTTTACCGCTTTTTTGGAATTGTTGTATAACTGTTGGACCTGATTATATGCTTCAATACGCATTGTCAACTCCTCCTTCCTTTCCATTCCGCTTCTTATCTTTCATCCTGCCAAAGATAACATTTTTATTGATAATTCCTCATAGACTTATCAACTGTTATTAATTATATCGGATGTTTTTTCCAAGACTTTAGAGCTCTTCTGATTTTTTTCGGGAATCCTGTTTTTATCAGTCTGCAAGATAATCCGCCGCCATACGGCAAAGCTTTCCGCAGGTTTCTTCTCCCCATGAATAGTTCGTCATATATCTGCCATCAAATAAGGTGTCTTTGATATTTTTTCCCTCTAACACATCAAAATAATCACAGGAAATCTCCCGGCTGTTCACATGGCAGCTTCCTCTTTTGCTTTCAAAAATATTTTCCACACCATATTCTTTCAGGATTGTCCGCAGATAAGTAAGCGCCTTACGATAGAGTCCTTTTACCTTTTCATCGTAATCCCGCCCTTCCCAAAGCAGGTCAACCGCCTCTTTCATCGACACTTCACCGCCGCAGTTATCAATGCAGAGCGCAAGAAGCTCTTTCGCTTTCTGATTGGCAAATTTCACCAATTCTCCATCCACAAAAACATCAAATGCGCCGAATGTATGAACACGCACTCTCTTTTGCAGTCTTCCGGATAAATGTCTGGCCCTGTTTAAGATCTCCGTAATATCCTCATGACTGTAAGGCTT
>CAYSFO010000122.1:0-1620 GCA_964430695.1 uncultured Muribaculaceae bacterium
CTCGGCCCGCACCCCCTCGCCCTCCTCGCCCGCCACTCCCCCCGCATCCAATAATAAGCGCCCTAAAAAATATGAATTAGTTGATGGATAAGGATGGAGGGGGAGAAAGTGGGTGTAACTTTGCAGCGTGATTGAGGGGGATTGGCAGCCCGGGCACTTGATCCCGATTTCACACCAACTTTTTATTAACTTTTTAATTGCTTTTATATTATGAAACAACTTATGTGGGGCAAGGCGCTCGGTGCGATTGCCAAGCAGAATTCAAATGGTGGTTATGAGAAGTTCCAGATCCTTCCGGAGTGTGTAGAGAATGCGCTCAGCCTGACGACTACGAAGGGCGAGAAGAAGGAGGCGAAGGTGGAAGGAGGCGGCGTCGAGGCCGTGAAGTACAGCCACAACACGTATTCCCTTACGATGTCTTTCCGTCGTGGAACAGTAAACGGCGAACCCGTGAAGTTCCCCTTCGATGAGGTCGATGGAGGCGTTGACGGTATCTATTATCTCCGTGTCCAGCCCGAGGACAAGCAGGCAGGCGGTCTGAGTGTGAATGAGGTTGTTATCTCCACGGAGGATACCTATACGGCAACCGACGGTGCGATCAAGGTTGTGACCTTTGATTTCATCAAGCCTGCGCCTGCGGAGGATGGTACCCAGGCTCCTACCATCAATTGGGATATGATTCCCAATCTTACGGCAGATATTGCGCCTAAGGCGTAAATTCCGAGATTGCTGAAAATGGCATAGGGATATGTTGAGTAAGCAGAATTTGAATGAAGCTCTCGCGGACGCGGTCATGGATCGGCCGCGAGAGTTTTTCATTGATGAGGAGCGGTTTTGTCTCTGGAGACCAACGCTGGGGCAATCGCTTATGCTGGAGCGTCAGCTATTGTCATTAGGGCTTGACCCTGGAATGTTATCAGGGAATCCGGCGATGGAGGCGATGCGGCTTGTAGCGGAAGCGAGGGAGACTGTCTGTCGAATCCTGGCCATTCTTTCGTTCCGCAGCTACGCGGAACTGTCAGATTCTCGTCTGTTGAAGCAACGCGCAGAGATGTTTTCTGCCAAGCTTGAGGATGATGAATTGGCGCAGCTGATTTTGTTTGTGCTGAGCGAGCCGGGAGCGGATAGTTTTATTTCTCTTTCTGGAGTTGCGGATGATCAGCGGGAGTTATCGCGGATTTCCCAGCTAAAGAATAAGGATGGGAACAGCCTTAGTTTTGGAGGGAAGACGATATATGATCTGTTGATTGATGCGGCGTGCAGGGCTTATGGCTGGACGAAGGAGTATGTGGTGTGGGGGATTGACTTGGTGAGCCTCCGCATGATGATGGCGGATACTGTCAACTCTGTTTATCTGACCGACAAGGAGGCTGAGACGCTTCACATTGGTGGCCAAAGAGAGGAGATAGGAATGGGAGGAGCGGACTTCGAGAAGCTCCGGAACATGGACTGGAATTAAGATTCCGGCGATAAACAAAGAGTCGGGCTGAATCCTAAATTGTTGGATTCAGCCCGACTTGTATTTTATAATTGAGGGTGTAAGATAAAGGGGCTCTTTAAGTATGGGCAATCCTGATTGACCTAATCAATTATATCTGGTTGTGGAAAAAATTGGAAATA
>CAYSFO010000123.1:0-1580 GCA_964430695.1 uncultured Muribaculaceae bacterium
GGGGGAGGGGCGGTTCTTATCTCTGTAATTCGACAAAATACTGACCGCCGCCCCCTCAAACGTAAATTTTCGCAGAATTGCATAGGGGGGATAGGAAACCGCCCCTCCGACCTTACATAAACATTGATTTTTCAAGGCTTTCAGGCATTTTACTTTTGCCAAAAAGTACCGAAAAACCCATGTTTTTGGGCTTAAAAACCATCAAAAAACGGTGGTTTTTGGGCCTTTTTTGATTTGGAGGTGAAAGGATATGACCGATGCACAGGCGGCGCAGATAAAGGAAATGCGCTTGAAGGGCATGGGCTACCGGGCGATTGCGGATGCTTTGGGGCTTTCCCGTGACATCGTCCGTAACCATTGCAAGGCAAAAGGGATGGGCGGCTATGTGGCGGCAACAGTAAAGAACCTGCAGGAGCGGGCGGAGCATAGCGGCATCTGTGTCTGCTGCGGGAAGGAAATAGCACAGCAGGGGAACGGCAGGCCGAGGAAGTTCTGCTCAGAGAAATGCCGGAGGCAGTGGTGGAAGACGCACCCGGAGGAAGGGAACCAGAAAGCAATGTACACACAGGTGTGCGCCCGGTGCGGGAAAGAATTCACTGCCTATGGGAATAACCACAGGAAGTATTGCAGCCATGACTGCTACATCAAAGCAAGGTTCTGGCAGGATGTGTAAAGTGAACAAATTTTACAGCCGGGACGGGCGGAATATTCTACTGGATAATTCCGGGCTTTGGAGCTAATATGTCGCTACCAAATGCGAAGGAGGAAATGGCATGAAAAGCAGCGAGATATGGAAAGCGGCGAATGAGAATCTGGTCTTTGTGGGAGTCCTGTTCACATGGCTGCAGGATGATCCGGAGAATCCCCTCATCGGGGCAGGGGCGACAAAATTAAAAAGGATGTTCCCCTGCTTCATTGGCATCGACCCGGAGAAAAAGGCGCTCATCTTCCAGTCGGAGGATGACGGGATCGTGGGGCTTTACATGAACAGGATTGATGAAAAAAGCATCAGCCTGTATATGGAGACGGGCCTTGTGCTTGAAAACTGAATAACAGAAAATGCGGGAAGGGCATCTGCCGGAGAATGGCAGATGTCTTTCTCTTTGGAAAAAGGAGAATGGAATGGGCAGCGCATCAGCAATGGAGTGGCGGAGAATCCCCATCGGGGATCTGCGCCCGGCATCTTACAATCCGAGGAAGAAGCTGAAACCCGGCGATAAGGAATACGAGAAGATAAAAAACTCCATTACGGAGTTCGGCTATGTGGAGCCGGTGATCGTCAACTCAGACATGACCATTATCGGGGGACACCAGCGCGTGAGTGTACTTTCGGATTTGGGCTATGAGGAAATCGACTGTATCGTCATTGACATTGACAAGCAGAAGGAGAAGGCGCTCAACATTGCGCTCAATAAGATCACTGGCGAATGGAACAAGGAACTGCTGGCGGATTTGATTGCCGACCTGCAGAATTCGGATTTTGATGTGTCTTTCACTGGCTTTGAGCCGCCTGAGATCGAGCAGCTTTTCAATTCCGTCCATGACAAAAAGGTGACGGAAGATGACTTTGATATAGACGC
>CAYSFO010000124.1:0-1565 GCA_964430695.1 uncultured Muribaculaceae bacterium
CACGCACTTGTTTATCGCTTATATTATACCTTTTGGCAAAATCTTTGCTCCAGTCGATAAACTCATTTATAATGTTTGTAGATTCATAAATATTTGCATCTTCGTAGGCTCTACGTTTAGCAATACCTTCCCTCAAAGTATCCCTTAATTTTTCCACTTCGGAAAAATCAGGTTTAATAGCTTGCGCTTTTGTTGCAGATAAAGCACCACCAGCTCCGCCCAAAACAGAACCACCAAGACCGCCAGAAATAGTATAAGCAAGAACTTCATCGGGCTTAAAATTCTTTGAATTAAAACTATGATTTAAACCTTCTGCTAAACCGTCAGCACTGCCAAGGCTCCCACCCTTTAATGCAGTTTTTGCTATTGCATCAACAACCTTGTTTTTTATTGAAGGGAGCGCATTGATTGCTTTGCCGCCAAGATTACCACCAAGATATGATGCGCCGCCATATAAACTCATTTTACCTAATGTGGTTTTAAAATCGTTTCTGTGTTCAATAGAATCACCAAGCCCATAAATTGCCCCTGCTGCTGGAACTCCAACAAAAGGAATTAACCCTGCTAATGGTGATATAATCTTTACACCATTTCCGGCAATATTTGAAGTTTTTTGTTTTCTTAGGTTACTATCCAGCCCCTGCCTATAACTTTCACCACGTTTTTGAATTAAATCCGCTTTTTGTTTTCTGCTTAAAGTTTTATCGCTTAAAATATCATTGTATGATATTGAGCCCTTAATTACAGGTTGTAAATGCTCCGATGTATATTTATTATTATATTCATTTAGTTTGGTGTCAATTTTGGCACGAATTTCATCATCGCTCAAACCGTTTGAGCGGTGGAAATTAACGCTGTATTGAATGCTGTCAATATCGACACCATTCTTATTAAAGGTTTTTATTTCATCTTGAGTAAGTTCAACAGACATTAAAACACCACCGTTTTTTTATTTTTTGGAAGAAATTTATCATGCGTTTCACCATAGGAACTTTTTTGACTGCCATTCCCCTTATATTTAGGATTTTTGACACCATTGCCGCTTCCATAATTGTAATTATGGTCTACGACCATGTGGGTTTCTTGAAGCGGCTTTTTGCTATATTCAACCTTCATAACTTGTTTGCCGCCATTTTTATTTAGAAAATATCGTTTTTGACTATTTGTTTTTATGTCGTCGGTGGTTTTTCTAGCCTTAGAATCTGCATTTTGTTTGTCTACAACAGTATTTTGCAGGCTTAAATTTACAAGTTCGTAAGGGTCATAATCAGGCGCTTCGGTAATCTGTGTGTATTCTTCAGGAGTAATGAATTTTTGTTCAAGAAGTGCTTTATAGTATTCTTTTGCTTGAACAAAATTTTTCTTTAATTCAATTTCATTTTTTTGTTTGCTTGTATCAGCGTTTTGTTGACTAACATCAAGCATACCTTCTTTATAATTTTTATCAGTATCGGCATTTTGACGGCTTACATCAAGCATACCGTCCTTATAATTCCTATCTATATCCGTGTTATCGTGCATGTACTGACCTTTAACAAAATTGTTATAAGTTTCAGGAGATATAT
>CAYSFO010000125.1:0-1541 GCA_964430695.1 uncultured Muribaculaceae bacterium
TACGCTTTTGTGGGTTTCGTATTGGGCGTATTTAACTTTCTGCTGCAATACTGTTTAAGAAGCACTTACTTCAATGACGGAATAGCGCTGCAAATTGCCGTAGGTTGCCTTATTATAGTTTCGTTTGTGGCGTGTTTTATTTCTCCTATGATTCTTACTCAAGCTACGTTATACAACCTTAGTCTGTGGAGCAAAATTAAAAACGCGTTTATGCTGTCAATGAGAACGCCGCATTTTTCGCTTATGCTGCTTGTAATAAACGCCGCGCCGTATTTTTTGTTACTAATCGACAATCAATACGTTTATCTGACGTTACTTGTTTTGCTGCCGCTAATAATAATGCCGTTGCAAATAATGATTAATATGCTTACGTGCGATTGCGTATTGGATAAGTTTATCAACAAAGACAATTACCCGCAAATTTACCGAAAAGGAATGTACAATGCCGAAAATAACGACGCGCAAATTAACTAAATATTACGTCGACAAAAAGTCGAAAACCGCAACGGCCGTGTTGTACAACGTCGACTGCGAAATACCCGACAAAAGCTTTACCGTTGTCGTAGGCAAGTCGGGAAGCGGCAAAACAACTTTTGTCAAAACGCTTGCGGGCTTGATATCCCCCGACGAAGGATCGATATACTTTGACGATGTTGAGGTAACGTTCGCTACCGCTTCGCAACGGAATATATCCCTTCTTACGCAGGAATACGCGTTGTACCCGCATTTGACGGTATTCGACAATATCGCGTACCCGCTAAAGCTTATGCGCGCGCCCGCAGACGAAATTCGCAGACGCGTGAACGAGATTTGCGAATTACTCGACATAACCCTACTCTCGTCAAGACGTATACGACAGCTTTCGGGCGGTCAGCTTCAGCGCGTAGCCCTTGCGCGGGCGCTAGTCAAAACCCCCGACGTTGTTTTACTTGACGAACCGTTAAGCAATCTCGACGAAAAATCGAGATTGGAAATTTCGTTGCAATTTGCTCGGCTACAAAAAAAGTTGGGATGCTCCTTCGTTTACGTTACGCACAGCATTGTCGAAGCGCAACGGCTCGCCGACTACATTGTTGTTTTCGACAACGGCGACGTCGTTCAACAAGGGGACAAGAATACGGTTGTACGGGATACGTCGGGCGCGTTTTACGAATTTGCGCAAGCGGAAGCCAACGCGAAAAACGCGGAAATGAATATTGTCGGAGAGGATACGGACGATGAAATTGTTTGACGACGTAAAACTGGCAAAAATACGTAAAAAAACAACTGCGTGGATTGCGACGTTTGTTACGTTAAGCGTTTTGTTGCTAACCGCAGCGGTTCTTGCTGCCGTTTTTTACAAGCGTATCGGACGCGTCGGCGCGCAAACAATAAGCACCGTTTGCGTTGTAATCGTCGCGTGCTTTACGCTTATCTTTGCCGACTATATGATACGATACAAAAAGCTGTCAACGTTGTGCAGGGCGGAAAAAAGCGTTATGACGGGCTGCGTCAAAGCCGTTTCGGAACACTACTTTACTTACCGCGCGTTACCGTTCGTT
>CAYSFO010000126.1:0-1539 GCA_964430695.1 uncultured Muribaculaceae bacterium
GTTATCCAATTCGGGCGTAAGCTTCGGCGCTTCCTTAATAGGGTTTAATCCCGACGTGGTAGAAAATTCCGTTGCAAACGAACTTAACGCTATGTACGCGGTTGTTTCAAGGCGTGGAAGCGTAATCTACGTTAACGCCGTTGCGACCAAGCAAATTGACGCGCCGATAGATATGACTAAAAAACGTGATATAGTTTCTTCTGTCGAGGGCGTAGTTACCGCAGTGTTGTGCGAACAAGGCAACTTGTTGGTTAGCGTTGGCGATTACGTAAAAGTCGGCGATATTCTAATAGAAGGGCGTAGGGTATTTAACGACGGTCAGAGTCAAGACGTTTACGCTTTGGGACGGATAGCAATTCGTCAAACTGTAAAGTCCGCCGTAACTTTTGACGGGTACAAGACGGAAATGCAGTCTACCGGTAACAGTTGTTTAAAAGTGGGCGTTGTTTTACTAGGCAAGCAATATGTCAATAATTGTCCGTATGACAACTTTTACGTTGACGCTTCTTACAAATATTTGCAGCCTCTCAACCTTGCCATAGTATACAACGCGTATTACGAAACGCGCTCGGTTACGGTGGCTTGCTCGTTAGAAGAATGCTTGGACGAACTTAAAAAGGCCGCTTACGACAATGCTCTAAGCGAATGCGGCTTTATACCGCAAGACGTAGAATATTCGGTAGAAGGTAATACTGTCACAGCAATGCTGTCTACGGTTACATATATGCATTGACGGAGGATAATTTTGGTATCTAAAATAATCGAAGTACAATCTATGGACGAGCTTGTCAAGCTGTTCGGTCCGTTGGACGAAAACGTCAAGGCGTTAAGTAACGCTTTCGACGTCAAAGTCGTGGTGCAAGACGGGCATTGCAGCATCTTCGGCGAGGAAGCGAACGTCGACAAAACTATATCCGTATTAAACAAGCTTAAGCACTTTATATATAACGGCGACAGCGTGGATATAGGACGAGTCAACTACTTGATTGAATGCGCTAACGACGGTAAGCTCGACGAGGTGGACGAGCTTTTGGGCGACGCCGTTGCGATAACTAACCGCGGCAAGCCCATTAAGTGCAAGACTGTCGGACAAAAGAAATACGTCGATTTGATGAAAAAGCGTATAATAACGTTCGGCGTAGGTCCTGCGGGCACGGGCAAAACGTATCTCGCCGTTGCAATCGCGGTTAACGAATTTAAGGCTAAAAAGGTTGAAAAAATAATTCTCACTCGTCCCGCGGTGGAAGCGGGCGAAAAGTTGGGTTTTCTCCCCGGAGACTTGCAAGAAAAAGTAAACCCGTATCTCCGTCCGTTGTACGACGCTTTGCAAGAGATGTTCGGAACGGACACTTTTGCTAAGATGTTGGAGCGCGGCACAATCGAAATAGCGCCCTTGGCGTATATGCGCGGCAGAACTTTATCTAACGCTTACGTAATTTTGGACGAAGCGCAAAATACGACAAAAGAGCAAATAAAAATGTTTTTGACCCGTTTGGGCGAAAACAGTAAAATGGTTATCACCGGCGACCTTACGCAAAT
>CAYSFO010000127.1:0-1513 GCA_964430695.1 uncultured Muribaculaceae bacterium
AAGTATGGGGTGTTTCTGCTGCCGCTCCTGTTGCTGTCGCTGCTGCAGGTGCTGCACCAGCCGCCGCAGCTTCTGAAGAAAAGACTGAATTTGATGTTATCCTAACCGATGCTGGAGCGTCGAAAATTGGAGTCATTAAGGTCGTAAGAGAGTTAACAGGACTTGGATTGACAGAAGCGAAAGCAGTTGTCGAAGCTGCTCCAAAAGCTATTAAAGAGGCGGTTTCAAAGGATGAAGCAAACAAGATGAAAGAGAAATTAGAAGCTGCCGGAGCGAAAGTCGAGCTGAAATAAATTTATTTTTCATTTTTATATTTTTAAAACACGGTACTGTTTTTGTGCCGTGTTTTTTTATAGACGAAGATAAAATTAGTCGCGAATTTCCTTAATATATACAAAGAGTTGAAATAGTATTGCTACAAAAAAGCACAAAAATCAAAGAATTCGGCGGTAGCTTAGTGATTCAGCTATGTGATCTTCATTGATATTATCAGATTTACTCATATCCGCCAGTGTTCGAGATAATTTTATCACACGATAATATCCGCGAGCTGAAATTTTCGCTCTGTCTATACATTTGTATAGCAGCTGTTTTGCTGCATCTGTAAGATAATGTTCCAATTCATGGCCATCAACTTCGGAATTTGTTTTTTCTGTTCTATTTTTATAACGATATAATTGAATTTTACGAGCTTCGATCACTCGTTTTTTTATTGTTTCGGATGTTTCTATATTCTCTTTAGACTGAACAAAATCCTCAAGTTTTACATCTGGAACATCAATAAAAATGTCGATTCTATCTAAAAGAGGTCCTGAAATTTTTCGCAAATAATCCTTTCCGCATTTCGGAGCTAAAGTACACTCTCTTCCAGCAACGCCTAAATAACCACAACGACAAGGATTCATTGCTGCAATCAACTGGATTCGTGCTGGGTATGTTATATGTCTATTGGCGCGTGCGATACTTATCGTTCCTGTTTCCAAAGGCTGTCGTAATGATTCTAAAGCAGCCCTCGAAAATTCTGGAAGCTCATCTAAAAACAGCACTCCACGATGTGCAAGTGAAATTTCACCGGGTTTTGCAAGAACTCCTCCACCAACAAGAGCTGCAAATGAGGCAGAATGATGCGGAGAACGATATGGGCGTTCGGTAAGAATTCCATTTTCATCTATGTTTCCTGCAAGACTATGAATCATAGTAACTTCTAATGCTTCATCTGGAGTAAATGGAGGTAAAATTGTCGGCACGCGCGAAGCTAGAAGAGACTTTCCGACTCCAGGAGGGCCGAACATAAGGATATTATGAGCACCAGAAGCAGCTATTTCCATAGCTCGTTTGGCCATTAATTGTCCTTTGATATCGCTGAAGCTGCCTTTCAGTGTTTTTGTACCTAATTCCTGAGTTTTTAACTCAATTTTCGGCAAAATTTGCGTCCCTTTAAAGTGATTAACTAATGAAAGCAGAGTTTTCGGAGCAAGAATTGTCTCACCGCCAATCCAAACCGCTTCTTGAG